>WAJV01000113.1 GCA_015523725.1 Candidatus Geothermarchaeota archaeon | reverse complement strand
GGTCAGATATATACTGTTCGTATCGTTGCTAGTGATGGTTCAGCGACAGTGTTCTCTGTCAAAGCTCATAGTTAATTACACCTTTATCTCTTTATATCAAACTATTAAGAAGATATTTAGTAATCCTTAATATTTACACTTATTTATTCTTTATTATGCGTTATTCGATTGGTGTCGGTTCAATCAATCCTACAAAAGTTAGTGGAGTCCGTAGGGCTTTAAAACTATATTTTAAGGATTTTGACTTAGTTCCTGTGCATGTTGATAATTGTGTTGGACCTCAACCCATTGGTTTTGAGGAAGTTCTCTTGGGTGCTAGATGTAGAGCTAAAAATGTATTTAGTAGTAGACGGGATTTTTTCTTGGGAGTAGGTCTAGAGGCTGGTATCGTAGACATAGGTAATAGATATTTTGTTTTGCAGGTTTGTTGTATTCGTAATTCCTCTGGTGAGGAGTTCTTTGGAATGTCATCTGCTTTCGAAGCTCCTAAGAGAGTGGTTGATGAGGTTGTATTAGGAATGTTTTCCGAGTTGGAGGAGGCGGTTGTTAAATATAGTGGTATTAGGGATATTGGGGATAGGGAGGGGTTGATAGGCTTATTATCTGGTGGTAGGGTTGTTAGGGAAGATCTGAGTTTTCAGGCTACCTTAATGGCTCTCATTAATTTATTCTCCAGAGATATATTAGATTAATCAAAATATTGATTTTTTAATAATGCGTGCTCAGATATACTCCTATATTATTAATATAAGTTGTTTTTTACTTTATCGTTAGATACCAATATATAGTGATTGTGACTTCCACATATACTTAGGAGAGTAATAAGAATTGTATCACACGTATCTATTGGCCCAGAATAACTATACTATTTAAAAATTTATCTGCAATAGAGTTGAGCGGGGGGTCGCTTGCATCAGGGTAATATTTTTATAGCATTGATAGCGGTATTAACTGTTTTTATTATAACTCCTATTGTTTCACCGATTATAACCAACTTGATAGCTTATTCAGATAATAAAATGGAGGTATTTACCGATTTTAGTGGGGATGCTAGTATATATTATAACAATACGGTAATAACTTTGGAGATCAATATAGTGAGATTGGTTGGGGTAAAGAAATATTATATTAATCTACTCGAAGCCAAGATCTTAACACCGAAAGGATCATTGAATATACTCGTTGGGAAGATGTCTTTAAATAATCTATATATGAAAGGGGATTTGGTTGCATATACGAATACTGAAAAAGTTTTTCTAAGCAGATATTCTACAATAATATTGTATATCCCTTATAGGAGTTCAGTAGATGGTTATAGGGGATTATGGTATATGGAATTACCCATCCATAATTCAGATGGAGATATAGTTGATAGGCTTGTGATAAAAACGAACCTGATGTAATCGTCTAATACTGCTAAATGACTACTTATTTTATATTTCTGTTTTAGTTATATCTTTGAATATGCGGACTCGATTATTAAGGTTTATTAGGCGAATATCCCCTCCTATAATTGGTCTAGCTCTATTGGTAACAATAGGTACCATTCTATTTTCATACCTAGAGAATATATCTTTATTCGATGCATTTTACTGGACTATCGTAGTAGTCTCCACTGTCGGGTTCGGGGATATAACTCCCCATACTTTTGGCGGGAAATTGTTATTTATGTTCTTGGTGATCTTTGGCCTAGCTTTCTTTGGATATTTCCTCTCCTTGATTACTTCAATAGTTGCTGAGGAGAAGTTATCCAAGATTCTATATGGTTATTTGTTACCAGATGGGGGGAAGAAGTATAAAGAGCATGCAGTTATCCTCGGGTGGAGTGTTTTAACGAGATATATTGTCCAGGAACTCAAAGCAAATGGAGTAAGGTACTTGATTGTGGTTGATGATGAGTCTTTAGGCAAGAAATTGAGGATGGATGGCTATAATTCAGTCGTAGGTAATATTGAGGACCCTCGGTTCATGGATAGTATTGGATTAGCTAATGCTAGAGCGGTTATAGTAAGTAGTATGGATGTATCTAGTACGATAATTAATGTTCTTCGGGTTAGACGCTTTAGTAAGGATGTTCCAATTATTGTCTTGTCCACTGATCCTGAATTGAATGGTGTTATTAGTGAGGCTGGGGCTACCTATATAGTGAATGGATATGACATTATAGGTAGGCTAATGGCTAATTATGTGTTTGAGCCAGATGCTGCCTATGTAGCAACAGATTTATTATCTAAGGGTAATCTCGACCTAGTCGAAGCGAAGGTGGGTGAGGGTTTCACTGGATACAGTATAGGTGATATTAAGGCTAGGGGGCTGAAATCCGACATCATATTGATTAGAAGGGGGGATGAATATATAGTTAATCCTAAAGATGATTTTAAATTGAATTCTGGTGATAGAGTGGTTCTGATAGGTATATCTGATGAGCTTGAGGCAGATATGAAACTATTGGAGGCTTAATATATTGAAATTGATTCTATAGTAATTCTGCTCTCTTTATTACTAATGTTGCTGAGTCTCCTTCATCTATTATATCATAATCATATATTTGTATCCGTCTCTTCATGTTAGGGGCTTTCAATACAAATGTTTCATATTCCCCTCCTTCACCAGTCGGGTTAAAGCCGTACTTCTTGCTAAGATTTATCAAGTTTTCGGCATCTTTCTCACTTCTAACTATTTTTCCAAGCATCCTCTTGTCTAATCCCCACGCCGCCACCCTCACTATCATGAATTCGATTCCATATTTTATACATTCCATCAATAAGTCTTCCTGTGGTCTACCCCATAATGGGGTTATTGAATCTAACCCCAGTTTATTACCTATTTTATTTAAAATGTTTCTTTGATATCTACTGGCTACGGCGCCTGAGATGAATCCATCATACCCCATACTCTTTAATAATTTGAAGATCTCTTCTAGCTCTTGTATCTCAATGTCCTTTATTCCACTAGATTTAAATAGATAGTGTTTAATTCCCATTGATATTGCGTGCAGATATGTCCATCTTACATTTGGGGTATGGAACATATAGCTATATGGGTTGTCGGCGGTGATTACTACTAAAGCATCAATATTATGGTCTTTCTCCATTGCCTTCAATATGGCTAAGGTACTATCTTTTCCACCTGTATATAATGCGAATAGTTTCATCCCCGTTAATAATTATATCTACATATTTATATATCGAGTTTTGATATGGAAATATGTGTTTACAGAAGTATATTATTGATATTTAAATATATATATGATTAGATAAATCTTATACGAAAGGTAATACTATATAGTCTTGAATAATTTTTCACAAGGTGGTATATATGACCAAAATATCCATAATTGTTTTTTCGGGCACCGTGGATAAGTTAATGCCTGTAGGCGTCTTGGCGAGTGCCGCAGCTGCACTGGGGTACGATGTTGAAATTTTTGCAACTTTCTGGGGTTTAATGGCTTTCAGGAAGGATATGGCTGAGAAAAATACTAAGATTAGCAAAGAGTTTGAAGAGATGGGGGAAATGATGTTTAAGATTATGAAGGAGAAAAATGTACCTAGTTGGCTCAATTTGCTACGCCAGGCCAAGGAGATGGGTAACGTAAAGATATATGCATGCGCCCAGACATTCGATATGTTCGGTATGAAGAAGGAGGATCTAGTGGACATAGTTGATGAGGTAGTGGGTGCAGGTGAATATCTAGAGAAGGCTAAGGAGGCTGATATAAGTCTATTTATTTAAGGGGGGTGTAATTAATGAGTGACGTTAAGCCTACTCGGGTAATTGATGCAAGGGGTTCCTTCTGTCCAGGTCCTTTAATGGAGCTTATAAAAGCTATTAAGGAGGCTAAGGTTGGGGATATAATATCAGTATATTCGACTGACTCTGGCAGTAAACGGGATATTCCTCTATGGGTTGAGAAGGCTGGCCATGAATTAATTGGTGTATTTGATAGAGAAGGTTATACTGAATTCGTAGTTAGAAAGAAGAGATAAGGGTGTTTATTTTTTCTCCTCCTTTATTTTTACATTCCTTCCTAAGACTTTTAGCATAGCAAATAATACTGATAATCCCCTCTGGATATCCCTATCCCTAAGTAAGGATAACAAACTCCAGAATCCCTTTACCTTGGTCTTAGCTATTTCCTCCTCGAACTCCATTTGATGGTCTAGAAGTGCATTTATTAGATTTTGCATCGGCGGCATTATTAGTTTAGAGCTCATATCTAGCATTGTACTTGCTATGTTTGCAGTACCTGAAACCATCTCTTCATTAACAATATTTTTACTTAGATGGATCATGTAAATTAGGTTTGTAATTGTTTCAAGCGCCCCGGACTCTACCAAGTCCCCTATCATCTTTAAAGCTGGTTCTATAGACTGGATTGTCTTCAGTAATTCCGCTATTCTCTCCATATCTTCCTCACTCAATTCGATCCTTTGTTTTTTAATTTCACTACTCTCACTACTCATTTAACTCACCTCAACTAATGCGGAGCCTGCTGTTAGGCTCCAATATAACTTATTATATATCAATTTTAGCCAGTAGCTTGAGAAACCGGGTGGCACTGGCTTCGGAGGTTCATTATAATTAAATAGAAGAATTGTACCTTCACCTATTCCAGTCAGTACGAAGCACATCACTTTTCCATTATATACTGTCATAGGTGTATGTCCATTTAATTGGTCTATAAGCCTACTAACAATTACTTCCGCTTCAAAATCCGCTACAGATCCAGCTTTTGATATAGGTAGATTGGTCGCGTCCCCGATAACATATATATCATCATGGCCCTCCATATTTAACGTATATCTATCTGTAGGTACCCAGCCGCCAGCATCACCTATACCCGAATTTATTATAACATCTGATCCCTTATGTGGGGGTATCATTATTGCTAAATCATATTCTAGTTCTTCTCCCTCCATAGATTTAATAACTTTATTCCCTGGATCAATTTCCTCTACATTGAAGAATAAATGTATATCTATATCTCGGTTCCTCATGATTGGGTCGAGCATATCGGCTGCCTCAGCTATAGGGAAGACTCTTGGTAGTGGATAGGCATATTTAATATTTATTCTATCCCTTATACCTAGTCTTCTGTAGTATGCGTCCAGTAGTAGAGACATCTCTATTGGTGCAGGTGGACACTTGTATGGTACTCCAGCAACCCCAACTACAATAGTGCCTTCTCTAAAGTTTCTAAGGGTCTCCCTTAGCCTAATCGCTTCATCGAATCCATAAAAGTTATATGTTCCATCTCTCAATCCTGGGACTTCATCATAATTTAATCTTGAGCCAGTTGATATGATTAAATAATCATAATTAATTTTGTCTCCATCTGCTAAATTAACTTGCTTGTTTTCCACATCGATTTTCTCAGCTTTCTCTCTGATTAACTTGATTTTTTCTGGTAGTAATTCTTTGACTGGTCTTCTCAATTCATCTTCTGTAATCAGGTTTAGTGGTAATAGTAGGAAACCTGGTTGATAGTAATGCCAGTAGTTTGGTTCTATAATTGTTATCTCAATGTCTCCGCCCTTGATTTGATGCCATAATCGCCTATAGAGTCTATTTGCTATTAATGTTCCTCCTGTACCAGCGCCTAGTATAACTATTTTCTTCATATATACATCACCATCTTTATAAAATTTTTTTCACTTTAGAATATATGGGTTTGACATGTATATTCACATATTTATATGAAGTTTAATAATATATAGAAAAGACTAAGATAAATATACAAAATATACCATATAAAAAATGAATAACTTACCTTATTTACCTATATTGTATGGACATCGTGTGGATGGCTTTCTCTGATCCCTGCATTAGTGATCCTTATGAATTGGGCGCGTTCCCACAATTCTCTGATTGTTCTAGCTCCTACATACGCCATGCCTGCCCTTACACCAGATATTAGTCTATTTACGACTTCCTCGACGCTTCCTGTATATTCGACAAATGCTTCTACACCTTCAGATGTGTATGCATAATCCTCAATATCCCTATCCAACTCGACCTCCCCCATCTCCCTAGTTTTTCTAGCTAATCGGGCATAGAAACTCGCCATTCCTCTATATACCTTGAATCTCTTACCGTTTTTCAACACAATTTTACCTGGGCTTTCATCGGTTCCAGCGAATAGCCTACCAATCATTACTGACTCTGCTCCGGCGGCTAATGCCTTAACTATGTCACCGGGATACCTAATACCGCCATCAGCTATCAATGGGACATCATAAGGCTCCGCCCCTTCCTTAGAATCCATTATAGCAGTTATCTGAGGCACCCCGACTCCAGCTACTATTCTAGTCGTGCATACACTGCCAGGCCCTATACCTACTCTAATTGCGTCGGCACCGGCTGTTGCCAAAGCCTCTGCCCCCTCCTTAGTAGCTATATTTCCAGCTACAATATCTATATCTGGGAACTCCTGTTTCAGCTTCTTCACTGTATTGATAACAAGGTCTATATAACCATTTGCCACATCTATCACTAGGGCATCGGCACCGGCATCTATCAATTTATCTGCATGACTGATTACGTCCCCCCTAACGCCGATAGCCGCCGCGACTAACAATCTCCCTTTCCTATCCCTTGCAGAGTTAGGGTATCTAAGTTTATTCAATATATCCGATACAGTGATCAATCCCTTTAGTCTCCACTGCTCATCGACTATTGGGAGCATCTCTATCCTATGCCTCCAAAGTATCTCCTTTGCCTTCTCAATACTTATGTCTCCCTTCGCTACTATTAATCTTTCCTGTGGCGTCATAACTTGCTTAACTAGAGTATCATTGGGCTGGAAAAGCATATCTCTCCTACTCAGTATCCCCTCTAACTTTCCATTCCTAACAACCATAAATCCACTGACTCCCAGTTTTTCACTCAATTTTCTTGCTTCTCCAAGTGTCGCATCCGGACTTATTGTATAGGGCTCTTCTATAACTATATTCTCGGCTCTTTTAACTTTCTTTATCATCTCAACTTGTCTCTCAATGGTGGTGAATCTATGGAGTACTCCTATGCCACCCAGCCTAGCCATCTTTATAGCCATTGCCTCCTCTGTCACCGTATCCATTGGCGAGGAAACTAGTGGAATTTGGATCTCGATGTTCTTAGAGAATCTTGTTTTTAAAGAAACCTCTTTCCTAGAAGTTAGTGATGATCTCCTAGGTATGATAAGTACATCATCGAATGTTAAACCTAGTGGTATGTCTCGGTCCCTCAATATAGTCCCTTAAGGAATTCATTTATTTGCCCAAATATAAATTTTCTTGAGTATTTAATAGGTGGATTCATATTATTGTATTTTTAGTATGTATACGCTTAATGAGAACCTTAACAATTCATGGAGATTTCTCATTAAATTATTCGATGATATTGGTAAAACAATACTATTAATCATTTTCCAGTTAATACCAATAATTAACTTCATAGTTTTGGGATATTCCTGTGAGATAATTGAGGAGGGTGATACAATAGAGGAACCCCCTCCCCTACAGAATTTAGGCGATCTCTTCATAAAGGGATTAAAAATATTTATTATATTCTTGATCTACTTCATAATACCTATATTATTCTGGGTAGTACTCACGTTATTAATACTCTCTCCATTAATTTTGGCTCGAATATTTTCATTATATATTAATGGAACCCTTCCCTTAATTATATATCCTACTCTACTATTCCCAGCCTATGCAGGTTCATTTATTCTAGGTCTGGGTGTATCAATTTTTGCGTTTATGGGGGCGGTCCATTCAATAAAGACAGGTGAATTTGGTAAGGCATTTGCATTCAGCGAGATACTTGAATTGATAAAGAGGGTTGGGTGGGATACTTATTTGCCATGGGTAGTCATAATGTATTTAATTGGTTATGTGATTTTCAGCCTCAACAACTGGATTATCCAATCGATATTGATGGCTCTGTTCTTAGTTTTTTTCGGGAGAAGCGCACATTATATATATCCAGAGAGTTGACGAATATTATATAATATGCATTTTAGACTAAATTTAGATTCAATTTTAAAGAAAGTATTAGTTATGTCATATTTGGGTTCTATCTAGGGTATACTATTATTAAAAAACGTAAATTATTATATAGAATGCTTACGTATAATAAAAAACTTATAAACTATATTTATTACCTTTATTTTTTGTGAGGATGATGGAGGTTAGGAGGAGCGAATACGAGTTGGGGAATGTGAAGAAATATAGTCGTGAGATAGGTACATTTATAAGTGATGGATCGAAGAATAGATATGCTTTTGAGTTAATAGTTGAGAATAAGCCGGGTATAATATTTAAGATTGGTGAGCTCTTCTCGAACAAGAATGTTAATATTATTCATTTCACACATTCAGATGCGAATTTTAATGAGGCAGCTATATTTGTAGTAGGTGACTTCACTGGTGCCGATATATCTCCTGAAGACATTTATGAGAAATTAAGGGAGGAGGTGCCGGGGGTCAAAGAGGTTAAATATGCTGGTAAGGTGGGTAATTATTTCTTCTCAAAACACTTATATCCAATAACTGTCGATGGGAAACGTGTAGTGATGTTTGGGCCAGCCAATATAACTGGTCTTCTTTTAGGGTTGAGACGGAATCTAGGTTATGCCGCTCCAAATATTTTAGAACACATTGGTTTTAGTGTGGGGGAAGAATTATATAAATATTATCTAAAGTCTAGGGATCTAACTGTGACTGATTTACCCCATATCTTGGAGTTACTAAGGGTGCTTTTAATTACATATGGCTGGGGAGTAGTCAAAAAAGCTGTGCATACAGATGGTAATATAGTGTTTGAAGTCGATGATCTCTGGGAATGCCATTTCTATAAGAAATTGGGTGTAAATGATTCATCTAGATACGTCCTTGGAATATTTAAGGGTCTATTCTCTTCGGTGTTCAGGAAGAAGGTCGTTGTAAAGGAGACTCAATGCATAAATATGAATGGGCCGACATGTAGATTTGAGATATATGTTTTTTAATCAGGAATTTATGGGATTAGAATATTTTATCGACTAAATATTTGTATTTACCATATATTTAAAATATTACTCGATTGTTTTCCCAGGGGAGTGGAGAATATTTTATATAGATTATTGAGTTATATTGATTTCCGTATTGTTAGATGTCAAAGTGATCACGAAATGGTTGACAATGATTTCAATTATGTCTTCAAACCTAAATCAATTGCCATTGTCGGTGCATCTAGGAACCCTGATAAAATCGGTCATGTAATATTAAAGAATTTGTTGGATAGCGGATATAGGGGGAAAATTTATCCAGTTAATATACATGGGGGCACTATTTTGGGGCATAAAGTATATAGAAGCATATCTGATATTGGTGATGATGTTGACTTAGTAGTAGTTGTGGTCCCGGCTAAATACGTTAATGATGTTATGAAGGAGGCTGGAGAAAAGGGTGTTAGGGGTGCAGTAGTCATTACGGCGGGATTCAAGGAGATCGGTGGGGAAGGCATCAAACGAGAGAATGAGTTGAGGAGAATAGCTGATAGCTATGGTATTCGATTGATTGGACCTAATTGTTTAGGTATAATTGACACCCATACGCCTATGAATGTTACAT
>WAJV01000112.1 GCA_015523725.1 Candidatus Geothermarchaeota archaeon | reverse complement strand
TATATAGACGGCTTAAGTAATTATCTTTATTAACGATGTATATGAATAAGTTACTCCCACTTACTCTAATAATCATATTAATTAGTTCTATGTATGGCGAGAGTCAATTTTATTAAGGTGTGGCTAACTCTAACTCCATAAATGTATATATTTTTCTGGATGATAGGTACCCTAATAGCTGGCTACCTAAATATACTTCACATGGCTTGGCTAAGTATCTAATCAAGGTGTTTAATACATATGGAGTAAATGTATCCCTGGTTGATGGTGATGGCTTGAAGAAACTCTTTTCCCGAGACCCTAGTAGAGATATATTAGTTATGGTTCAAGATATCCTTCCCTATTCAGTGTGGAATGGTTCTCCAAACTCACTTATTGTTCGGTGGATTAGGAATGGAGGTATATTGGTGTGGACCAGCGACTGGGAGTTCTATTACTATGGCTTTAGTAATGGATCATCGGTTCATCTTGAGGGTATGGAGACTGTTCCATTCGGCAGGGCCGTCACTAGTGCCGCTAATGTATCGGTTGCATCGGTTGGAGGCTTGACTAGGAAATATATTCCTGGTTTTAGGGGATATAGGTCGTATAGGCCCTTCGATAGGGATTTGCTGTATGGATTGTATTATGAGGCTTATGGTGTTGGCACCTACGCTGGTAAGGAGTATATTGATCCTGGTTTGATTGGGCTTGGCCGCGGATATTTTGTTAAGATTGGGGGTTGTTTTGAGGAGGCGTTGGGATTGCTTGATAGAGCAATATATATTGGTGAGTTCATCCTAAATAGATTCGCTGGACTAAATGTATCCCTATTCGCCGGTAGGGAGTACTTCGATTCCTGCGGCCAATCCATAGTCTACATATTACCTCCAAAGGCTTCCAGTGACTATTGGATGAAGAGATATGGTGATAGGATATATTTCTATGCATATGAGAATCTATCGGGGTTCAGGGATTATATTGATGAAGACTTTAGGCTGATATCATTCTACTACTCAAACGTCATAATAGTAATGCCCCTTATCGAGAATGAACTCGTCTACCATAATATCATGGTCTTAGACAGTATAGCGGATAAATATGGGCTGGGCATAATTTACAGCATATTCCCTAAGTGGTTCTATGGTGAGGAGTGGCTATACTTAGTCAGTGGTTCTATGGCTAATTATGCGTTGAGGCATATAATGGAATTCATGGTTATGCAGTCATCTACCAGAGGCGTGGCTATATGGTTTGGGTGGCCAAATATGATGGATAAGATAAGCTTAATTAGGGATTTCTATCTACACCTAGGTCCGGAGCTAAGAAAATATTATATTGTTTGGATAGATGAGCCCATGGTCTCTGGATTGGTTGAGGCCGGCCTACCCACTTTATTGGATAGCCTGGGTGTACCCGCAATTACAGAGTTGTACTCGAATTTATCGATTGCACTCTATGGTTATGCGTTCAGTAGGCAGATGATTGTTACTGGTGTATGGGGTATGGAGAACACCGTGAGTTGGAGGAATAGGGTTGTCCGAAAACTTAGTTACATGTTCATAGACCAAAATAAGTCATATATGCCTAGGAAGGTGGGTGTTTGGATATATTGGGATGTAGATGACGGCTCCAATGAGTTGTATAGGGCATATATAAATGGTGCATTGGCCAATCCATTAAATAATGAGACTATTCTAATCAGATACAAACTCATCGACATCATATATGTTAGAGATTCAGATGGGGGAATACATAAGTATGTATCTAGGGTTTCCTTGGCCTGGGAGCCAAACAAAAATATAACCCTGTGTGTAGCTGAGTATACGCCAATGGAAATTAATGGTAGGATGACTCAGCCCACTGAGATTTATGTATTTGTTAGATGGGTTTGGCTCGATGCTTGGTGGGAGGGAGGTAGGCTCGGACAATTAATAATATATAGGGAGGCCCACCTATCGATTAGGCGATAGCCTAATATGATTGGATTTAATCAGCCTATATCCTTACATATATTGAGCCAAATAAGAATTTTGATTCGATTATCGTCATATAAACAAATATTCCTTGACTCACCAATATATTATATAATGATTCATTAGGATTCAGTAAAGTTGTCTGGTGTAGAGCTTGAATTTGCTGAACCTAAAAATATTCCTGAGGAGTAGGGAGGCGAGAACCCTAGCCCTAATAATCATCATATTCGCTGCATTGGTTGTTCCATTCCACACAGTTGTAGGTCACTATAGGTATATTGAGGCCTTGGCTTCAAAGTATCTGCCTGGTACTGAGTATGTCTTGATTGATTACCCGGATGATGCCAATATATCGTCGCCACCCTATACCAACTCGGAGCTATACATCTTTGTCGCCGATGCATCATTAATGCATGGGGATAGGGTTGTGAAGACATCTATATATAGTTTCGATGATGCTGAATTAACTAAGAAGTATCTAGGCATTAGCCTAGAGGGCCTAGCATCCAATGAGTGTCTGGTGAGTAGGTTGGTTGCAGTTGACTTGGGTGTAGATAGGGGTGACTCAATAAATATCGTTGTGGATGGGGTTATGTATTCTTATAGGGTGGCTGGGTATGTGAATACCTATCCAGTCGTAGT
>WAJV01000111.1 GCA_015523725.1 Candidatus Geothermarchaeota archaeon | reverse complement strand
AATGTAGCGATACTTTTAACAATATCTAGAGTGGGATATAGGGAATATAGAGCAGAACCTATCGTATAAAACCATAGATTAGCAAATGTATATCCTATAAAAGTTCCCACAAATCCATCGCCAGGCGACACTGAGAACCTATTATAATCAGACACCAACGGCATCCATGATATCGGCATAGCGATAACTAGATCCAGAGCTGCTAAATACGTACTTAAATCGCCATTGCCAAAAAACCTTATTGCAACACCACTACTGAAAATCCCATACGTAATGTATATTGTAGATAGATAAACCAGCCAGATAGCGAATTTCTCCAGCCATTCTCTAACAACCCTCAATGGCCCCCAAACAGCCATTAAAACCGATAAAACACCAAAAAATATAACCCATATAGTGTAAGAACCCTCTACACCAATAATAGATTGAGCGGCATCAGCCATTATAATAATCTCAAATGTGGTCCATCCAACCAATTGAATAATATTCAAGAAGGTTGGGAGATATGATCCAAACAAACCGAAAGAGGGTCTAAGAGACACCATGGTAGGGACGCCCTCCCGCTCACCTATTAACCCCGCTAGTGCAAGGAGGGCACTACCGATTAAAGAACCAATCAATGAAACCAGGAAAGAATCAACTATACCTAAACCGAAACCATATTCATCTATAGGTAACGATAAAAACATACCTGCTTGAAGCACCAATAAACCACCTCCTAAACTACTCCATAAGACGAAAAAGTCTATCTTACGCATAACCCTGGTCTCTTTAGATACCCTTTGAATCCCCCAGTCTCCAGGCCCCTTAATCTTCATGCCTAACCAACCCTCAAAAAACCACTTATCGGCTCTATATATACTTTTTTAACAATGTTTAAAATAGTATATATAATTTTCATATATGATACATATAAATATAACAAAGCAAAAATATATTTATAATTAGATTCGGGTATTCATATTTATTTAAATATATTCTGGTGAAATAATATGGCACTAGACAATGCCTTCAAGAAACTAGTTAACAAAAGTGTTTTAGATATTATTAGCAAAGAGGTTTTAGCTGTTAATGAAGATACAAATATTGTGGATATCGCCAAGTTAATGAGTGAGGCAAAGACAAGTTATTGCCTCGTTACCAGAGATGAGAAAGTAGTAGGGATAATAACAGAAAAAGATATAGTTAGAAGAGTAGTTGCAGAAGAAAAAGATCCGAAAAATGTTAAAGCAGTAGATATCATGAGCGCACCAATAATTGCTGTGACAGGAGACACACTCCTAGAAGATGCCGCCATGTTAATGGCTAAACATAATATAAGAAAGCTAGCAGTATTAGACAATGATGAAAAACTAATAGGTGTTATAACTGCAGAAGCATTGGCAAAAGAACTCGCTGCCCTCCTAAAATTTGAAAATTACTTACTAAACGCCTTTGCAGTAACTGATCAAGAAACTAAGACAATGTATGGATAAAAAAATTTATTCAAGCCAATATAAAATTCTGTAGGTGATAAATATGTGGCCAACCGTATATAAACCAGGAACCAACAAAAAAGGAAAAAAGATCGGTAGAGGATTCAGTCTAGGTGAATTAAAGGCAGTGGGATTAAATCCTAAAAAGGCATTGAAACTAGGATTAAGAGTAGATAAAAGAAGGAAGAGTATTCACCAAGAAAACATTGAGTTATTGAAAACTATATTAAAGAAGACTAAGGGATAACCTCAATGCTATTTAAATAGGGTGGATACCTCAGCATATCCAAACTGATTACACCAGAATCCAACATATTCTTAATTATGGGCATATATTCTCTTATAGAATCCACTAAATACTTTACTGACTCACATATAAGTTCAAATCCCCGTCTTCCCCATAGCATGGTCTTATTAGCAAACAAACATCTCCCACCACACACCCCAAAATAATTACATGATAAACACGGCTCACCCACCCGTAATGAATTATATAAATCTTTCGGAGATGAACTCCATAAATCACCTACCACATTAAAATTATATTCAGGAGCTATCGGACAAGCTAAAATTCTTCCATCAGTAGTAATTGCAAATGCATCTATCCCACTTCCACATGGAAGTAATTTATTACGATAACCAGTTAATAACCTGTAGACGATGCCTTTGAATGGCGCTATGCCTAATACTTTGCCTCTGCTTAATTCAGAGAC
>WAJV01000110.1 GCA_015523725.1 Candidatus Geothermarchaeota archaeon | reverse complement strand
GGAATATTATGTCTGGTGTTCTATAAACTATAATTCCTAACCTCCAATCATACTTCTTTAATAAAGCTCTGAATGTTTTACCAATATTCTTCATGGCCCTTAATGTAGTATAAACGAACTCGGATGGATTACTCGACAATGAACCTTCAAATTCATATTGATTCTCCAATACAATATGATATAGGTTCTGGGGGTATATGTGTTTCTGAGTGGGTTTACCTATACGTTCATCACCGCTAATCATTATACCATTAAATACGTCTGGTGGATAAGTTAGTGGAACATTAACTACTATCGAGAACAAATTTTTTCTTGATGCAATCAACCATACCGGGTCAATCCTCCTATGTCTTGAATCTATAGGTACTATATCATAATTCTTACCCAAGTAATTAAAACCAAAGATTCCATGATTGGATGGATATACCCCTGTGAATGCAGTAGTCCAATTTGGGGGAGTGAATATTGGTGGGACCGCATCAAGTATTCCATATGTACCTCTATTCGCTAAGTTTTGCAATGTTTTCAATTTACCTTTACTGAACATATGTTGAATTAGGGTGTAGGGAACTCCATCTAATCCTATTATCAATGTTCGAATCATAATATAAGCACCATGTATTAAGATTAACTCAAGTGGTTAATTCCCTTATAGAAACGGATATTTATTAAGATATATATGAGGTTGGTATCGAATTATCTCGATTAGGTTTATAATTATTTATGTGTCTATTCCAAGGCTTTTACGCACTATCTTCGTGGCCTCAACCATATTAACTAGCTTCTGCTTACCGATCTCTCTACTCCTTGTTCTTAATCCACAATCTGGATTTATGAACAATTTTTCTGCTGGAATATATTTCAATGCATAGTTAATTCTGTCCACTATTAGATCAACAGGCTCCATCCTGTCTGTATGAACATCAACAACACCTAATCCTACTTCACCTTTATATGAATATTCAACTAAATCCTTGAGGAAAGCATATCCTCTTCTAGATTCATCATCTACACCGCGGTTCCAAGTATCTCTATTGGCGAATTCCAATGCCAATTGAGTGGTCTTTAAATCATTTATATAATCTAGGAGTAAGGTATAGTCGCTATAACATATGTGTGAAGTTATTGTGGCATCCACTCCATCTACAGCCTTATTAAAAGCCTCGACAAATATATCCATCTCATCGGGGTGTGTAGTCGCCGCAGGTTCATCTATTTGTATTCTGAATACATTATGTTTTGCAATCTCTTTTAATATTGGGTTGATTATCTCTTTCGCAATTGTGAAAACCAGCTCTTCTTTCGACTTTCTCCTGGCCTTCATAGGATCTCCTTCTATATTCAACCACTTTTTTAGGTAATACTCGTTGAAACTCCAATCTGCAAGGGTATAGGGCCCAGTTACAGGTAATTTTACTGGTTTATTTGCGTGTTCCTTAACGAATAGATATTCCTCCAAATGATAATTCTTGAGTAACTTTGGTGGTTTAACGACACTGCCTTTAATAAAATATTTATTATCAAATATCCTTACTTCACCAACAAAATCTATGCCATCTATATATTTGACTGGATGATAATACATCTCCCATCTATGCATTTCCCCATCCCATACAATGTCTAAACCAGACTGTTCCATTAACCTTATCGTCTCGATACTGGCAGTCTTAATCGCTTTAACCAATTTATCTGAGACTTCTTCGCCTCGGAGCCACTGTTTATAAACCTCGATTAAATAATTTGGCTTCTTAAAACTCCCTATTTCTTGAGTCGGTAAAATAGGTAACTTCATCATTAACACCCCCGTATATCCCGAAGTATAGTCAGCTTCTTAAGGGCGTACTCAAATGGCAAGTAATCCAGATCCGTATTTGGTGTTACAGCTATAGAGCCGACTTTATTCTTCTCCTTAAAATTCTTAATCAAATCGATTATAGTTGATGGGTCCTCTAGCAATGTAGTTCTAGAGTCTATTAGGCCTAATGCAACTTTATTGAACTTGAGACCCGCTAATTTAGATATATATGTATAGGTACCATCTATCGATAATCCATTCACTGGTAATCCAATTATTTTATCTATTTTTGGTAATATATCACCAAAATAGTTGTGTATCCGTATGTAATCCCTAAAATCGATCAGCTGACTATACAGTTTCTCGACTAAATCCCATTCAATATCTTTGTAATATGCGAGAGCTGGCTCTAGTAGGTTAATAAATTCATATCCATCTTTAATCAAATCCCTAATGGCGCCAAGAAGAATATTTGAGATTGACTCGATCGCAGTATTTTTATCTTTATGGTAAGATAATTTAAAAAATGTGTAGGGTCCGGGGAGACTCATTATTGGTTTAATTCCACTTGGAAGCAGGTCTTTATGAACATAATCCAGTATGAATCCATCTATATATTTAATATTGCCTTCGAATATGGGTTTTCTATAGAAGGTATTATTCTCAAAGAATCTGGTTAATGGCCCGGGCGTAAGATTTGGAAGATTGGTAAAGGGTCTAAAAATGTCATGCCAATCAATCAATGGATCATGAATATATGTTAAGCATGAATCTAATTGTATTCTAATGACTTCCTCCGCTGCCTTCTCGACTCCTTGATGAAATTCATCTTTATTAACTGATCCTTTATCCCATTTCCTCCATAAATTTATTAATTCATTGTTTCTTGGAAATATTCCAGTTATATATGTTTCAATCAATCGGTTTCACCCATTAAATTTAATCAACATGAGTCATGCCTCTGATTAATTTTAATGTATATTTTATGATTACTTGTTAATATCTTCGGAAAGACTTTAATGGTGGTTTTAGAGAAAAATAATTCGATTATTTATTTTTTAATTTGGTTATGTGAGTTTCGGGGATGGAAATGGGTAATTTTAGGAGACTTTTATATACAAGGAAGGTCCCCATAACCTTGGAGGCACCTATAATAAGGGATAAGGAGTCATTTAATAATTTCATCAGACTTTTTAGGGAATACGAGTTGGATAGATTCGTTATAGGAATCAATATATTGAATAATCCATTAGGGAACCTGTCATCAGATCCTCTGATTCTAGGTTCCATGATTCAGAATGAGTTGCATATAGACTCTATTCCTCATATATCTGCTTCATTAGAGAATGAATTCACTTTAGCTAGATGGGTATTAGGAGCATCCCTCTTGGATATAAATAATTTTTTAGTTCTTAGTGGAGACGTACGCTTTAGAGATACATTGAGTCTAGAAGAGGCACTTAAATTAATAAAGATGTTTAGAGAGGGGGTTGTCGAGGTTGGGGGGAGAAGATATAGTGTACCAAAGAAGGAGTTTTTCTTGGGGGCTGCTCTAATACCTGAGCGAGATAATGAATTAGATAGATTGTTGAGGAAAGTTGGTTGGGGAGTCGAGTTTTTTCAGACACAAATAACATTTGATATAGCCAAACTAGCAGTGTTATTGAACGAATTAAGTAAAAGACAGCTTAAAAAGAAGTTAAGTATACTAGTTAGTATAGTACCTTATTTAAATGATAGAATTATTAGGTTGCTAGGTGGAGGTAACTTTAAACTAGAGATGTTTGGAGCCGATAAATTAAGTGAGGAGGATTATTCGGGCTGGATTAAAAATTTAATCGGAGAAATTATTGAGTTAAGGAAGAATTATAATACGGTTAATTTAGGTATTCATTTAATACCAATACTTTGGAGCAAGGATATATCATATAAAATATCTAAACTTCTCGAGAATTCACTTTAAACAATAATTTCTTACTTATTAAATTGCTTTAATAGACTTATTATCTTTTTGAATATTCTCTTATTAAAGGTTAATATTATCTCATAATCCTCCATAACTCCATCCTCTATAGCTTCATTAATTGGAGCAGCCAATAAATTATAAAGATTAATAGCATCTTTGTAATCAAGTGTTCTTAACACCAAACAGTAGTCGTATGGATCTAGGACAATATTACTCTTATTTTTAAGCGCTTCCTCAAAAATTTTTATTAGTTCATCCAGATTGCTCATAAAAAATATTTTATAAATCCCTTTTAATAGTTGATTTGTTTTATATCATCTAAAAAATATATTCATTTCATTGAAGTATTTTTTAGTAAAAATTTTTGAGGATTAGATGTTTTTTAATGATATTCTTTATATTATTTTGTAAAGTTTTAACCATGTTTTTCTTGACATTTTACTGTTCATTTTTTATTTTTCTTCACGATATAAAAGTATATATATGTAAATACTCTTATTTATAATTATTTAGCCTTATTTTCGGTGAGAAAGTTGGCTGATAAAAAATTGGCGTTAATAGCAGTTGTCGCGATAATCTTAATCGCTGGTGGAGTATACTATAGTTTCTTGCTTACTGGTGGAGGCGGTGGAGCTACAACCACCCCCACTGGCAGTCCGTCTCCAACTGGTGGGGGGACTACACCTACATCTCCCCCACCTACTTCACCCACTCCTAGTGGACCGACATTTGCTGGGCAAATAATTATACTTAGAGATAATTCTCCAAAGTCTCTCGATCCAACTAAAACAACATGGACGAATGACTATGGAATAATTGCAAATATCTATAGTACGCTAGTTGGGTATAAAAAGGGGACTAGGGACTTGGTTCCCGACTTGGCTGAGAGTTGGGAAGTCTCGCCTGATGGACTTGTATATACTTTCCACTTGAGACATGGAGTTAAATGGCAGAAGGGATGGGGTGAGTTCACGGCTCAAGATGTTAAGTTCACTTTTGACAGGATATTGAATCCAAACATAAGCGTCATATATAGAAGTTTATTCAGTGCATTAGATCATGTTGAAGTAGTAGATAATTACACTGTTAAATTCGTTTTAAAGAGCCCTGATCCAGCTTTCCTATATGCCTTGGCCCCATATAGAAACGGTTTTATTATATGTAAGAAATATTATGAGAGTTTAAGTGATCCTGAGACTGAGTATGGTAAGAATCCGGTGGGCACCGGTCCCTATCAACTAGAGTACTATAATGAGGAGACTGGTGAGGTAAAATTAACGGCTTTCCAGGATTATTATGGATGGGAGCCAGGACCGCATGTAAAAGACATTATTTATAAGCCTATTGCCGATGACGACTTAAGATTCCAAGCATTTATAGGTGGTGAGGGAGATGTCTATTCGGTGACTGATCCAGAGAAATTAGCTCAGCTAAAAGATATGGCTAAAAGCGGTGACATAGTTATCTTGGAACAGGTTGGAACTGGTATAACAAGCTTAGAATTCAATATGGAAACTGACATATATCTAAAAGATATCAGGATAAGGAAGGCGTTTGCTTATGCAATCAACAGGACTTACATCGTTAAGGAGATCATGGGTGACACTGTTGTAGAGGCTGTTGGATGGCTGCCTGTAGGTGGCTATTTATACGCAACGAATGATGTACCACAATATCCATACAATCTAGATAAGGCAAAGCAGCTGGTTGATGATTTCAAGGCTGATACTGGCTATACAAATATTACTATAAAGTTCCAACTCCCCAATGCATTCCCATTCGTGGACATAGGAGAATATATCCAGAGTCAGATGAAGAAGGTAGGTGTCAACATCGAATTAGCCGTTATGGACTTTGCCTCCTGGTATGACGCACTAGTTGTAAAAGGTGTCTCGAACCTGACTTATCTACCACTGGGAGGTAGGCCGCCTGAGCCTAGCATCATACTAAAGACGTGTTTCAGCATAGACTCTATACCACCGGGTGGAATTAACTTCGCTAGATACAGGGATGTGGATCCATTGATAAAACAGGCATTAAATACAACTGATGAGAACGAGAGGGCACAAATATATAAGAATATCCAAGTTAAATTAATGGAGGATCTACCTATCTACCCACTCTACTACGAGAAGCTTATAATCGCACTCAAGAAAGATATTAAGAACTTTACACCAGATAATTTCAACTGGTATGGAGACTGGATGGAATATGTATATGTTGAAGGAGCAGCACCAACAACACAGTCCATAACAACATACTTCAATTTAACAATGCTTCTTGTACCACCCGTCTTCATCGACCCTCGATCATTCAGAAGGCATTAAATTTCCATATCCCTCTTCTTTATATATTTTTTATTAAAAGATTTAGATGCTATTCAAGTTTCGCTAATATTTGATGTGGAATAAAATTCCTTTTAATATAATATGCATGCGACTTTACGATCATCATCAACAGATTTTAACTCAGGTTCAATTCTCTTACACTCTTCTTTTGCGTATGGGCATCTTGGATGGAATCTACATCCACTAGGTGGATTTACTGGATCCGGAGGCTCACCGGGAACCACTGGATTAACCCTTCTTTTTGAAGGATCTGGTACTGGAACAGCATCCAGTAATCCCTTTGTATAAGGGTGGAGTGGCTCATCGATTAACCTGGTTTTCTCTCCACTCTCAACTATCTTTCCTGCATACATAACCAGTACTCTATCGGAAATATATCTAATAACTCCGATATCGTGACTAATAAATAGCATCGTTAGATCTAATTTATCCTTCAATTCCTTCATTAAATTTAGTATTTGAGCCTGAATACTTACATCTAATGCAGATGTAGGTTCATCAGCTATTATCAACTCAGGATTAGTTGAGAGAGCCCTCGCAATAGCTATCCTCTGCCTTTGACCACCACTAAACTGATGGGGAAATCTATTTAGGTGTTCTCTAGATAATCCAACCATCTCAATTAGCTCCCTAGCCCTAGAATCAAGATCAGCTACCTTCATCCCAGCTATCTTAAGGGGTTCCGTGACTATATCCTTAATTCTCATACGTGGATCTAGGCTACTGAATGGATTCTGGAATATCATCTGAATTTTTGTTCTTAATTTCTTAGCCTCTTGACCACGAATGGAATATAGATCCTTACCCAATATAATTACTCTACCAGATGTAGGCCTTACTATTCCAGCTAAAGCCTTTCCTATAGTCGTTTTACCGGAACCAGATTCACCAACTAATCCCAATACCTCTCCCCTATAGATATCGAAAGTAACACCATCTACAGCCTTTATATATTGGGGTTTTGATAGAAAACCTTTTCTCCGTTCATAGTAGACCTTAAGATTATCAACTCGTACAACCTTATCCATAGAACTCACCGCCTATATAATTCGCATACAGCCATATGACCATCGATATTCTCTATATATATTGGGTCACGTTTACACTCTTCTTTTGCGTATGGGCATCTTGGATGGAATCTACATCCACTAGGTGGATTTACTGGATCCGGAGGCTCACCAGGTATGGACTCCAGTTTATCCACATCAATATCGGTTCTCGGTATGCATCTCAATAACATTCTCGTATATGGATGTAAGGGATCATTGAATATCTCTTCTATCGAGCCATATTCAACTATTCTACCAGCATACATGACCGCCACATTATCACATAACTCTGATACGAGCCCCATGTTATGCGCAATTAATATAATTGATGAATTATACCTACTCCTAAGATCTTTCAATAAATCTATTATCTGAGCCTGAATAGTCACATCTAACGCAGTAGTCGGCTCATCGGCTATTATTATGTCTGGATTATTGGATATACTCATCCCAATCATTATTCTCTGCTTCTGTCCTCCACTAAATTCATGTGGATAGTCGTTGACCCTATCTTCTACTCTTGGAATACCGACTCCCCTCAAAATATTAATCACCTTCTCAATAATCCTATCCCATAAAGGCTTCCCCTCACTATGTAATTCTATTGCCTCCCCCACCTGCCAACCAACAGTGAATACTGGATTAAGGCTATTCTGTGGATCCTGGAAAATCAAAGATATTTCCTTACCACGAATATGCCTCATCTCCTTCTCAGTTAATTTGAGTAGATCTCTTCCCTTAAAGATAATCTCACCACCGACGATTTTTCCTGGATAGGGCACCAGCCTTAATATAGAGAGGGCTGTCATAGTCTTTCCTGAACCGGATTCACCGACAATTCCTAGGGCCTCACCCCTATTTAGTCTAAACGATACTCCATCTACAGCTTTTACAACTCCCCTCCTAAGATAAAAATATGTCTTTAAATTCCTTACATCTAGCAATGGGTGAGTCATAGTCTCCTCAACCTCGGGTCAAGCAAGTCTCTCAATCCGTCTCCAATTAGATTAAAGGCCAGAACTGCCAAAGTAATCATTATTCCTGGTGCAGTTAACATCCATGGAGCCGAATAAATATATCTCCTACCACGATTCAACATATCTCCCCACGAGGGAGTTGGGGGCTGGGCACTTAATCCAAGAAATGCTAGAGCAGACTCAACTAATACAGCTGTCCCTAGGGAGAGTGTTACTTGAACCAATAATGGTGCCATTGAATTAGGGAATACATGTTTAGTCATAGTATAGAATCCCCCTGCACCCATTGCTTTAACAGCGACTACATAATCCTCCTCCTTAACAGATAGTACTTGACCCCTCACTATCCTAGCTATCCTCGGGGCGAAGGCGATGCTAATAGCTATCATCGCATTGGTTAAGCTGGGTCCAAGCATACCTGTAA
Organism: Candidatus Geothermarchaeota archaeon; assembly: GCA_015523725.1. Classification (GTDB taxonomy): domain Archaea; phylum Thermoproteota; class Nitrososphaeria; order Geothermarchaeales; family JDFR-13; genus WAMZ01. The sequence goes on along the minus strand of WAJV01000110.1, from coordinate 3,029 downwards.
TTAATATAGTTAGGATTATCGCTGGGAAAGAAAGCATTAGGTCTATTAAGAAATTAAGAACCTTGTCTACCTTCCCTCCATAATATCCTGCTATCAAACCAATTGGGATGCCTAAGAGACATGCTATTGATACTGAAACGAAGGCAACATAGAGAGTAATCCTACTACCATATACTAGCCTACTAAATACATCTCTACCCAATTCATCCGTACCTAGCCAATGTTTAGGGGATGGGGGAAGTTTTGGCTTAAAATCTTGGGCAATAGGGTCATAAGGAGCTATATAATCAGCAAAAATAGCCATTAGTGTTATCGCTATCAGAATTAATAAACCAATAGCGAACAGTTTACTCTCAATCATCATCTCCCATATCTTCATAGCATCACCCTACTCCAACCTAATCCTTGGATCGAGGAAATGATATAGAATATCCACCACTATGTTTACAGATATGAATAATAGGCTAAACACGAACACGGACGCCTGTATCTGGGGATAATCCCTTTCAAAAACAGCCTCTACGAGTAAGGATCCTAAGCCGGGTATGCCGAAGACATACTCAATCAATACAGTACCTCCTAATAGAGCCCCGAAATTCAATCCAACTATAGTTACGACTGGTATTAATGCATTTCTCAATGCATGTTTGAATACAACTCTATATTCAGGAGCCCCTTTAGCCCTGGCCGTAAGTATATAATCCATATTTAGTACTTCAAGTAAACTGCTCCTCGTCATTCTCGCTGTAACTGCACCTATCCCAATTGCTATGGCTATACTTGGCAGAATCATTCTTCTTAGATTCTCCATGAAACTATAGTTAGGATTTGGACCCAATACAGGAAACCATTTTAATTGTATGCTGAAAAATTGGATGAATACGAGGCCCAAATAGAACACCGGTATACTAAATCCCAACACAACGAAAACCATCACTAATATGTCAATTACAGAGTTTCTTTTTAATGCAGCCAACACACCCAATAATAATCCTATTAAAATCGCTATAGCTGTCCCTAAAACAGCCAATGTAATAGTATAAGGCAGTCTATTTAGAACACGCATCATAGTCGGTTGGTTATTCTTGATTGATAACCCGAAATCACCATGTAACAATACTTGACTCATAAATTTTATATATTGCTCATGTATCGGGAGGTCGAGACCCCATGCATGTCTTAGCCTCGCAATATCATCTGGATTCGCGAGGTCACCTAAAGCTATGACCGCCGGATCTCCGGGTACAAGCCTAATCGATATAAATATAATTGTGAGTACACCAAATATCGTTAATACTCCTAATCCGACTCTTTTTATGACATATGATAACAATGCCATACTCTAACCACATATTGTTTTATAATGTTAATCTTTAAAATATATACATGTAAAATATTTAACGATTTTGGCATTATATATGCAATATTATTCACTTGCTATGTACGGTTAAACTATTAAACTACATTTATATTTTATCTAATAATTATATACATCAGTATAGATTTGGAAATATCCATCTATTAATAGGCACATTCCACCAATCTAATTATTTATGATGATTGATCCGATTGAACAATTGATGGATGAGCATAGAGTTATTGAGAGAGCTGCAGATATACTGGAAAGAATATTGGATAATGCTAAGAAATCCGGAGAATTAGATATTAATGACCTATCCTCATTAATAGACTTCATAAAAACTTTCGCAGATAAATGCCACCATGGCAAAGAGGAAGGTGTATTATTTCCATCCATGGTTGAGAAGGGTGTCCCGAAGGAGGGTGGGCCAATTGGAGTGATGCTTGAGGAGCATGATATAGGTAGGGATGCTGTTAAAAGAATGTCTGAAGCGGTCAAGATGATTCGAAACAATGAAGAAGGGGCTCTAAATCTATTGGATAAAGCGGTAATGGACTACACCTATTTAATCAGGAACCATATTCAGAAGGAGGATAGCATCTTATTCCCAATGGCTAGAAATATATATAATGAGAGCGAGTTAATCAGGATTCAAGAGAGATTTAACGAGGTGGAGGGAAGATTAGGCGAGGGTGTTCATGAGAAATACGAAGAATTGATTCATAAACTAAGTATTAAATATTTGGGGAGCGATTCAGGTAAAATACATCACCATAAATGAAAAAAGAAGTAGGAATGTTATCTATTACGTTTAGCAATATATTCCCAACTAAGCAAAAATCCGATGAAGAGTATCACTATGCCAAGTAACTCCAGTAAGTAGAAGGCTGCATAGTTACCGAATCTTGCTCTGAGCCCACCTATAAATGGGAATAATCCGCCTATCGCTACAAGTAAATTATACTTTCTAGTCCTATCCAACCAAAAACTATATATAGCTCCCAATATTAAGAATATGCCTCCTGGGATTGTCATCAGTGGGGAGAATATCCTAACGTACGAGGGCATAGCAGCTCCAGCTATCTCGGTGCTTCCTAGTGTCGTTACTGCCTCAACCAATTTTGCGCTTACGTCAGCCGTTAATCCTAGGGCGAATAGGGGTATGGAGACGATTATTGTATATATTAGCATTATTTTCCCATACGGTTTATGAGCCAGTAGATATAGAGACCCCGTACCCATTAAAGCAACCATAGGAGGAGTAAAAACATAGTATATCTTATACATTAATGGGTTCCAGCCGATACTATCGATGCCTGTGTTGAAATAATATGATGCCAGAAACTCGAAGAGAGTGGTTAGGAAGAACATAAATAGTGATATTGTCCAAATTAATTGATGAATTTTATGCCGTCGGGTATATTGTATTGCCAATGCTACGGTAAACACACCTGATGTTATTGTCGAGATAAGTGGATAAATATATTCCTCCATAACAATCCACCAATAAATCAAACTTTAAATTAATTATTTATTAATTAACTACATTTAAAATTGTTGTATAATCAATATAAATAGGTATATAACTATGGTTTCATTAACAGGACTTGTTTGACTCAAAAGATTCTTAACCTATACACTAAAAATATATCTATTATACATACTTATC
>WAJV01000109.1 GCA_015523725.1 Candidatus Geothermarchaeota archaeon | reverse complement strand
GATCTCCAACTTACTATCCCTAAGCAACACCTTACTAACCTGCCTAATCGACTCAATATCCCTAACCAAACCCTCGGGAAAAGGTGGAGTAAACTCAATCTCCAAAACATCGCCGCCAGGAATAGTATCCTTCAACTCACGAGGAGTACCCAAGGCAACAATCCTCCCCCTATAGATAATGGCAACCCTATCACTCAATACATCAGCCTCATACAACTCATTCGTAGCCAATATAATAGTCGACCCCTCATCCCTCAAAGCCTTAATCATATCCCAAATCTTATGCTTACCACTCACATCGATCTGGGTGGTGGGCTCATCAAATATCGCCAACCTAGGCTTCTGAATAAACAACTTAGCGATCTCAACCCTCTTCCTCATACCACCAGACAACTCAAAAGCCCTCTTATTCCTAGCCTCATACATATCGAGACTCACCAAGACATCCCTAACAACCTCCTTAGCCTCACCACCCCGATACCCACACACCTTAGCATGCCACAAGAGAATCTCATACGGAGTATGTATCCAATACAGCTTAGGATCCTGGAAAGCCATACCAATAAACTGCCTAACTTTATCCGAGTGCCTCCTAATATCATAACCATAAATATATGCATTTCCCTCACTAGGCCTAAGCACGGTGGTCAACATCAATAGAGTAGTCGTCTTACCAGCGCCGTTCGGCCCAAGAAAACCAAATATCTCCCTATCGAAAATCTCGAGATTAATATGGTCCACCGCCAGAAAATCCCCATAATACTTAGTCAAACCAACAATCTTAACAGCAACAGACATATCCCCCAAACCCACCACCCAAAAAATAATTCCCAAAACCAAAAACCCATAAATTAAGTTAAACCCATATATAAACACAGGAAAACCGAGAAAAACTATATTTGATTAAGCCATATGATTCAATATGCAGAGCAATTATGCATCAAATAATTATCCCCTAACCCTCTTAATCTTGATTATACCAGCCCACCTAACAGGATAAATCTTCTTGGAAGCCTTATGAATATATGTATCGATGACACCATATAATGCATCCCTAATAAAATAATTCACATCCTTACGCAAATATCGATTAAAAACATTATATACCTCCCTCCTAATAGCCCTCTTCCTAGAAGTATTTATACGCTTAGGCGTAAAAACACCGGTCAAGACCCTAAAAACACTGTCACCAATACCTACATCACGATAAACATCTACATAGGAAGTACCCTTCATAAACAACGCCCTAACATACTCCCTAAAATACTCCATCCCATCAAACTCCGTGTAAGCAACACCATCCTCAACCCTAACAATCCTCAACCTACACTTAATAAATGTATGGGTCGGTAGGCTAGTCAACCCACTCAACTGAACCTCAACCCTACGCCCCACAAGAGAATCCTCATCACCAGCCAAGACATAAGCAACCTCAACCTCACCAAGCACCGGAGGCGAAACAACAGGTATAACCTTCTTCCTCCTCCGCCGCCTACCAACCCTCCTCAACCCAAACCAACCCCAATTAGACATTCATAAACAGCACTAGACATACAAACCAGCCAACCAAATAAATATATCCCAATCAAGCCCCTTATCTATAAAAAATACCAAGAACAAAAATTAAGAGTCTTCCGAAGAAAATATAAACAAACAACCATAATAGCCCATATATTCAAAAATCAGAATTATTATTTATCGATTAATTTGGTCACTAGCCCATATACCTTCTTAGCCTTTTAAAGCCCCTTCTGCATGTTTAATTGGTTCCGCTGCTTGATTAATATTCGATTTAGCCAATGTATCAATATTCATATGATAATCTCATCACCAAATTTATATTCCTTTTTAAGTCTCCAATACCATTTCTTTCCCACATAAACCTTCTCTGCCCCTAATTCATTCAACCTATTCCTTAACTTTTCCAATACCTTACTAAAGAAATGATTCTTATCGTACAATATTATTGCATCATCAATCATATCTAAATATAATGGCCTTAATAGCTTGGCCTCATCAGTAGTTTTTATAATTGGTGATACAGAAACCTCGTATCCTTGATCAATCAACTTATCTAAGTATGGATCCAACTTTGACACCAACTTTTCCATTAGATTAGTTCTAGGCAATCTACCTGATGGCAAGGCATCCTCTACAACTATAAATATATCTATATCACTATTCCTCCTATAGTCACCTCTAGCTACACTCCCATAAATAATGAAACTAACCAATTTTTCTCCAAAATGTTCTAATATAATATTGAAGAACTTCTCTATAATAGAACGATATGGCTCGTCTATAAGCTCTAAGCCTTTCATAACACTCATAAAATAACTATTGAGCAAATTAATTAATAGGTATTTCATATGAAAACTAAATTATTTAATTTTGATTGAAGATGTATATCTAAATTATAAATAAATAATAATTTGGGTTCCACACGTTACTTGGTTAAATTAATCAATGAATGCATCGCAATAACCGCAAATATACTAACAATCATTAGTATAATGAAGTTAAGGAGAAGCATCACCTCCAATGGGAAGCCAGCGATACTAGATACAAGCACCAACATCTCAAGCGAATATCCACCAAGTATATATGGTGCCGACAACAATAATAACCAGATAACTGTTGATAAGGCTCCAGTCAAAACCCCCCACCTAAGCCTAGTAGATAGGGCGCCGACAACCAGGCCAGCTAATATAGAGGCGGTCAATGATCCAAAGCCAAGGTAGTCAACAAGGAAGCCAACCACTATACCAACGATCAATGCATATATATTATTTCTATATAGCCTCATCACCCACCAGCCTCCAGATAAATCTCCCCAATCGAGCCACTCAAATCACCCGGCTCAACAGGGAACCTCAACTCGATGTACTCGTAATTGAGCCACATTCCAATGTAATTATCATAGAATTCATATACTGGATTCCCACTCTGCCCACCCGGATAGACTCCATATACCTTAGGTCCATCGGGATACATAACCGCAACAATCCTCCAACTAGGCCCAGTATGTACATAACTCGGGTTATCCAATATACCTAGGTCCCATGGAATAGGTGCACTCATCAATACATCGTCACCACCATCCTCTTGATAAGGTCCCCTAGACAGTGGGTCGAGCATCGATAAATGCCTTAGATAAAGCTTATGTACATCACCCCACCTCCATTTAGACGGGTCATCACCAAATTTATTCCTCAATACATCTATTGCATCGATAAATGACTGGTATACAACAGTCTCGAAATCAGGCTGGAACCACTTACTATTCCTCATATTCTTTATGAGCCAGAGCGTAGTATCATGACTAGGATAGTAACGCCTATCTATCCCATGGGTCCTGAGGTAGTCCCTAAACATCTGGTCATTCAACATCGAGAACCAAGCCCACCAAATAAGCGGAGCAGCCTCATCCTTATCCATCCTATAATCCCAAGCCCGCAATAAATCAAGGGCCTCCCTATAAACACCACTCGACCTACTATATATAGTATCAATCAATATTGGTAGGGACATGTATGCATACCAATCGGTTGTATCAGCCTGGAAAGACATCATATCCCTATAACTAAACTTATCTTTAGAGCTTAGGTCCCTAAATATCTCATGCCCCCTCGAACCGGGATCCCACCAAGCCCCAAGGATAAAATATGGATAATATGGCCCAACCGACATTTGATTAGGAGCGGCCAAGAAACCCCTACTAGGATTAATGGCATGTGGAACATATTCATAGGGGATATAGCCAACCCACTCATACCCACCAGTCCCATTCAAAACAGACCTACTCCCAACAACATATATCACATCGCCACCGGGAACCCTAACCCTATGCAGCGGGAATAACCCTGGCTCAATAACAGCTATATTACCATGAATATCCGCATACATGAAGTTCTGCGAAGGCACATCCCAATACCTGAGGGCCTCCATAAACTCATCCAGATTCCTCGCCCTATTCACCCTATAAATGGCTATCGCCTCCCTAGTAACACCCCTACTATCATTATTAAACCCAGCGTTCCCAGTCCACCTAAACGATATTGGAAGCCCCTTACTATTAATAATTGGGCCATGGACAGTGATATTCACATAAATAACCCTATCCTCACCACCCTTAACCCTAATAACTTCCTTAACCTGCTCAATACTCCTCCAAGAACCCCTATACCAATACTGGACTGGATTATCCGGATTAAGCTTCTCAACATAGAAATCCATAACACCAATCTGCGTATTGGTTAGGCCCCACGAAATATACCTATTCGCACCAATAATTATGAATGGAATCCCGGGTAGAGTAACCCCAATCACATCGAGAGAATCGCCAGCCTTAATATGAACCGCGAACCATACACTAGGCATATTCAGGGACAGGTGTGGATCATCACTCATCATCGCAACCCCATCGACACTCCTACTGGGGGCAACAGCCCAATCATTACTACCCAAGCTCCTAGGCGGGTCATCAATAACCTTGAAAGCCTCCTCCAAACCGGTTAATAGACCCTCCCTAACCAATGAATTATCGAAATCGATGCCAGTAGCCCAACCGCCTAACCAATTCAAATGCCTAAGAAAACTTGGGTCGACACTAAGCCTCTTACCATTAATCTCCCCATCACCCGGCACAACAGTTATATTATCAGCGTAGTATGGATGGACAGGCCACAAGAGATTCGTATCACTACTACCAAGCTTTAGCCTAAGATAAGTATAGGTTAGGGGCTCCCAGAAATTAGTTAGGCTCCAAGCCATATACTTAGCCCAGACAATCGAGTCAACGGGAGTCCACTCATCGGGAATATAGTCGAGGAGCTTGAACATCAAGGGCAATCTATGCGACTCCACCAACCTATGAATAGCGTCATTTACACCCCTGCTATACGCCTCCAACAACCTATATACATCAGGCTCATTACTCTTAATCCACTCAACAGTATTCTCTGCACTCCTCCTAAGCCCAACAATCCTCATGAAGATATCGCTCTTAACCCCATCCTCACCCAATATCTCCGAGAGTCGGCCCGAGGCAAGCCTCCTCTGAATATCCATCTGCCAGAGCCTAAACCAAGCATGTAGATAACCAACTGCATAGAATGCATCGGCCTCACTAGACGCGAAAACATGGGGTATACCATACTCATCAAACAATATCCTCACATCACCACTAAGCCCAGATACACGAAGCCTATCTGAACCCGGGATAATACCATACTCAGAAGATGCATATACACCTAGCGTGGGATCCAATAGTGAGAGCATTAGACCAATTGGCGTCATTAGTAAGCCGGCGACGAGGATTATAATCAGGAATACCGATATAATGAATGCCAATATATTGAATCTTCTACTACTCATTACACTATATTATATTTCCAGTTAGATAGATAAAGAATTTAGTTAGCTAATACTGGAGTCACTTAGGGGACCTCCTATAATCCAGTGTAAACCTATCCCCACCCCTACTATAAACCCATAGAGAAACACCGAGCAACGCGATGTCCTGTGGATAACTCATCGGAGGCCCAGCAAGTAATAAAAAGAAGATTAATAATATCGATATCAATATAGATGAATACTTTAGATATATTCCTACTAGCATCGATAAACCAAGTATAACCTCTACTAGACTCAATAAATATACAAACGACTCAATCGACATAAACTGGGGAATTAACATCCTAATCCTCCAAGTAACACTTATCCAAGAAACATATTTAGTGGGTGATATAACCTTATCCAAACCCCACAACACAAACACCAACCCAAGCGTAACCCTAGGCAATGCATCTACATAATTATGGAGCCAGCCACCCATATCACGACTGCCTCCTAACCAATAACAATACAATAATCACTGCAACAATTATAATAGCCCCAATCAATGGAAGGTTTAATCCATCGCCACCCCCGCCACTAGGAGTAGCAGTAGGAGAAGGCTGACTCGGCTGAGGACTCTGCACGCCACCGCTAAATGTAACCGTGAAAGTATTGGTTATCGGGTCGATGGGCGAAAACTCTATACCAACAATTGAGACCTCAAACGTATATTCACCAGAGGAGATGAAGACAGGGCCGGACACCCTATACACCCCACCCTCATCAGCGGAACCAGATACACTAATATCACCCCCGCCACCGACGAATATAACCTTCAAATCACCCTCATGATCATGGAACCTCCTCTCAAAAACAACCACACCATCCTTAATAACACGTACATTATAATCAATATGGTTAATCTTATTACCACTCTGGTCCAAGGCCAGGAAAACAGCCGTAAATTCACTACCCACACTTGGGTTGGATGGACTATACTCAAACTTTAAATTAGCTGGTGAAGACTGATCCCCACTCTCATGATACAAAGCATATACATTAAACCCAGATAAGAATAATCCAACCAAAAATATCATTAATGCAAAACTCAACCTATTCATGTCAGTATAATTAATTGAATATTGTTTATGATAAACAGTGTTATATTTAAATAATTAAAACATTTGAAAAGCACACAAAGATATATAGTAAGTAGAATATAGTATAAAGTACATGAACACAATCTATATACATGCAATAATAAGCGGATATGCTGTCAAACATCATGAACATATACTCAACATTTTTTAGCCACTGTATTTATTTTGGCCTAGGAGTGGGTTTCGTTGTTTATTCTGTTTCTTAAATATAACACTGTTATATAAATAAATATGTGAACCGAAATGACTGTAGATAAGGTTGTTGAGCCAGAGTGGCTAAAGAATAACCTAGATAAACCAGGTATAAAGATCATTGAGGTTGACTATGAGCCCGATACAGCATATAAACTCGGCCAC
>WAJV01000108.1 GCA_015523725.1 Candidatus Geothermarchaeota archaeon | reverse complement strand
TAAGTTGCTGTATGCATCTCGCTCCTCCGATTGCTCCGTTTGAGACTCCAACTAATCCAACCAGTTTTCTTTCATAGTACTTTCTTGCACCTAGGTCTAGAAGCATTTTTAATTCCCCGGGATATCCATGATTATATTCGGGTGATACTATTATTAGGGCATCACATAGGTTTAACTTACTTTCATATTCCCTATGTTTCTCGGTGTTCTCTAATTCATTGGTATATGTTTGCGGGTAATCCCTTACATCTATGAATAAAGTTTGTAATCCTTTTTCTCTCAATAATTTATCGATTGTTTTGGCGACATAGAAACTATAGCTCCCTTTCCTCCCAGTTCCTAGAATAATTCCTATCTTAACCACAGTTATACACCTACTTCTCTGGCTAATCCAATGAGTCCCCCAGCTTTTAAGACATTTCCAATTAGGGGTATGATAATGTATATCTGAGATAATACTAATAAAGGTAACGAAAATACGAATGAATACATACCAAGAATAAATAGTTGCGCATATCGAGGATGTATGCTTTGAAGTTCTTTATATAGATATATACCGACAATTGCTTCTACAACGTATGCTAAAACTATAAGTACAGGAGACATTTGTTCGTATGAGGTGTATACCAAGGGAATAGATAATGAGGCGAGGATTAACGACACTGGAGATAAGTTTTTCATTATACTCCTTGAGTGGTTAAGGGCATTTAGGTAAAATTTGTAGGCTGCGATTCCAATGATAATTAATGCAATCAAAGCTAGGTTAAGCGGGTATTGAAAAATTATGTAGATTGATCCGTTTAATAATATCATTATTAGGAGGGCTTCAATTATTATTGCTGCTAGAACACTGGTTATATTGGCCTTCACTAAAGGATGGTTATTTACAACGTTTTTCATGATAATTTAATTATAACACTGTTATATATATACCCTAAGTATATACTAAAAATCGAAAACAATTAAGCTATGGGCATTGCCTTATCGATATTACATATCAATTATTTAATATTAAAAAAGTTTTTTGAAGTATAAATATATGAATAATTTATTAAATAATTTTCCATCAAATTTAATAATGGGTGGAGGTATTAAATGAGGAATGATTATATTTGGATGGAAAATTTAGATTCAAAAAGATTGTTAAAATTTGTTGACTCCATGAATAGTGATTTCTATAAATTAATTGGGGGTATTAGAGGTAAGTTGGCCGATGATGTTATTAAATATATTGATGTTCCGAGAGTTAATGTTATACATGGGTTTAGGGAGGGTGTATATGCATTAGTTAGTAGGGGTGGTAAGTATTATATTAAAATTTTTTACGATGATGGGGAAGAATCTGACTTATTGGTAATTGATGGTAAGCTTAATTTGGTTGGAGGGATCTTCCCTAATTGGGATAATTCTGTATTAGGAATATTTTTAACTAAAGGTAGTGATAGGGGTGTTTTTCGTTTCATAGATGTTGACACCCTGGATACTATTGGTGAGTTTGAGGATTTTTATGGACAAATTCAGTGGATTGATAGTGATAAATTTTTATTTACTAGGCAATATAGAGATATGCCTACTCCTGATAATGTGCCTCCCCCGGCATCCAGAATACATCTTATGGATATTCACGGTCTTGATTTGGGCCTTATATTCGGTGAAGGATTGCCGACTAATTACTTTGTATCTTTATGGCTTGATTATAGTAGAAGGTGGATATATTCACTTGTTAGGAGGGGATGGAGGGCTACTAAAATTTTTTATGCAAGGTTGGGGGATCTTAGTCGTTGGGATCTTCTTTATGATGCTGGAAGTAATTATGCCTTTGTAGCTGGATTTAAGGGGGATTGGCATATAGTTGGTGAGTATGAGCTAGATGGGACAAGGTTGTTCGCAATAAGGGAATCCGAATCCAAACTTTTGATTAAGGAACCAGCCAGGGCGCCAATATTCGATGCATTTGTTTTCATGGGTGAACTATTTCTTTTAAAGTTGGTTGATGCATCTGATAGGTTAATTAAGTATGATGATGGGTCTCTGAGAGATGTTGACCTGATTGGTGGTGTGCCTTCAAGCATTAGGAATTTGGATTGGAGCGATAAATATATATACTGTGTATTAGAGAGTTTCACTGTTCCTCCTAAGTTAGTGAGACTTGATCCAGAGAATTTGGTTTGTGAGTCTATTTATGGTACGCATATTGAGGGTGATTTCATTATTAGAGAGGGCTTAATAAAATCGCATGATAGAAAGGATATCCACATGTTTATTGTAGGGAATAAATATTTGGATAGGAGAACTGTTATAGTTCATGGGTATGGTGGATTCGGTATCTCGATGAAGCCTTTTTACCTTGGATACTTACTGAAATTTATCCAAGATGGTGGAGTGTATTCTTTGGTCAATTTAAGGGGTGGTCGTGAGTATGGTGAGGAATGGCATCTGGAGGGTATGAGGGAGAGGAAGTTTAACGTCTTCATGGATTATATTCAGGCACTTAGATATTGGAAGGATAATGGTTATAGGGTTATTCTACTTGGTAGAAGTAATGGTGGTCTACTTGTTGCTGCTACATTGAATATGGCCCCGGATTTAGCCGATTTAGCGATAATTGGTTACCCTTTAACAGATATGTTGAGATTCCATAAATTATATGTTGGGGGTCTCTGGGTTGATGAGTATGGTGATCCAGAGGACCCAAAGGATAGAGAGTTCCTCCTAAGATATTCTCCAATCCATAACCTTAAGGATGTTGATAAGTTTCCTCCTATTCTTGTCTATACTGGATTGTATGATGACCGTGTTCACCCATCTCATGCATTTAGGTATGCGGCTAAGGTTAAGGAACTGGGGGGAGAAATCTATCTTCGAACTGATATGGAGTCTGGACATCTGGGTTCCTCACCGGCCCGTAGTAAGGATGAGGTTATTGATATCTTGTCCTTCATATATTTGAAGATGAATTTTTAGTGTATTGCTTTTTTGTTTAGAATTTATATATATCAGATGTATTTATCAAATATTCTAGACATAAATTATAAATAAATATAATTATTGATTTAAATATAATTTTACTATAATCTATTAAATTGTCAACTACTATATAGTTCTGCTTTATCCTTCAACCATTGTTTTTGTTAATTCTCATTAGGTGAGGGGTGGGATTGTGAGGAGGGGTCAATTAACTGTATTATCGGCTGTGTTGTTGATTATAGGGTTAGTTGTTGGGATAGTGATTGGATATTTCGCTATTCCCAGAGGCCCATCGGAGAGCGATATACAGAAGATCATTGCTGAGCGAGATCAGTTAAAAGCTAAGGTACAAGAATTGATGAATTCACTGAAACCTGGAGAGGTCACTGTGAAGGTCTGGACTATTGGCCCCGACCCTCCCTCTGAATATAGATTGAAGAATATCGAGATAGCCGCAGATATACTGAACTCGATGCTAAAGACGCTGGGCGCCAACGTAACTGTTAAGGTGGAGGGAGAGTTTTTTGTAAGACCTGTTGAGTGGGCGGAATACAAGAATAAGTTTTATCTAGATTACCAAGCTGGAAAGGCTCCAGACATATATTTGACAGGGCACGAGGATATTGGTTTCTTGGCTGAGAATAATTATATAATTCCCCTCGATGATTATGTGAACCAGTATTGGGATGTAGTGTACTACGATGTAATTAAGACATTGTGGGATGCAGTTAAGTACAAAGGTAAAATATGGGGAATTCCACAAGATACTGAGGCTAGACCACTCTATTTTAGGAAGGATGTGTTGAGGGCTCTGGGTTGGTCTGAATCTGAGATAGAGAATTTGCCTAAGAAAATTAGGGATGGTGAGTTCACATTATACGACTTACTTGAACTCGCAAAAGAAGCTAAAGACAGAGGTTTAGTTGAGAGAGGCATTCTCCATAGAGTTAAGGAGGGCTATGATTATTTCCAGTTCTACTTAGCTTTCGGCGGCCGCCTCTGGGATCCGTCATCGGGTAAGATGGTCTTCACCGAAGATGCTTGGAGAAAGACGCTGAAGTGGTTCTATGATGCAGTATATGAATATGGAGTTATTAGTCCCAATCAATTCAGTGGGGACTGGGACAATGATTTCCATCTTCCATTCACCGAGGGTAGGGCCTTATTCCTGAGCGGAGGTACATGGCATAAGGGTGAGTGGATTCAGAAGGGATTATTGACCGAGGATGAATTTAATAATAACATTGGATATGCGCTTCACCCAGCTGGTGAGCGGGGTGGAAAGCCGGTTACTCTTAGCCATCCATTAGTCTATACCATCACTAAATTAGCTGTGGATAGGGGAGTTGCCGACGTGGCGTTTCTGCTAATAACTATAGCTACAGATCCACATCTAAATAGCTACCATTCTGTACAGAGTTCCCACTTAGCTATACTTTATAGCCAGATAAGTGATTCAAGGTATACTAAGGATCCCTTCCTACATGATGTGGCATATATGCTGGATTACACAACCTTCATACCTAATCATCCAAAATGGGGCGACTACAGTAGAATAGTATTCAATATATTGAGGGCAGTCGAGACTGGGGACTTGGGACCGGAAGACGCATTTAATGAGCTTAGGAGTGAGATCCAGAGCGAATTAGGTGATGCAGTGATATTCGAGTAACCCCTCTACTCACTTTTTATTTGGTGGTTGAGATGAGTAAGGTATTGTTGAAGGAGAGGATTAGAAGGTTTTATCGTGGATATTTGGCTGTCTTCTTAGTTCCAAGTATGTTGTTTATAGGTATATTCTTCATTTTACCCGTCTTTCTTACCTTCCTGATTGGTTTGACTAGTATGGATTATTCATTTAGGTGGACATGGGTCGGCATAAATAATTATATTAAGATACTAAGTGATAGATGGGCATCAAAGATACTATTTAATACATTTTTTTATGTATTTTCCACCCTAGCATTATTTAATGTGGGCTTGGCTTTATTGATATCGATTGCAACCACTCATATTAGTGATGTGGTTGGGTCGATTTTTAGAGGCATATGGTTGTTACCGAGGATAACTCCCTCCACTGTATATGCGCTTCTCTGGCTTTGGGCTGCAAGGGGAGAGGGTAGTAGTCTGTTTAATTGGTTGGCTGGTTTCCTTGGATTCACGCCTATAGACTGGAAATTGAGATATCCTTGGCTTTTGGTAATTTTGGTTAATGGTTTTGTGGGGACAAGTTTTGGAATGATTATATTTACCGCTGCTTTAAAGAGTATTCCCGAGGATTATATTAGGGCCGCTAAGGTTGATGGAGCCTCCACATTACAGATAATTAGGCATATTGAGCTTCCCCTTATTAAGTGGCCTCTATTGTTTGTTACGGCTTATCAGACCTTATCTTTATTCACTAGTTACGAATATATTTTGTTAGTTACCAATGGAGGACCAGGTTTATATACTACTGAGGTTTGGGCATTATATTCTTATCACTTGGCTTTTGCACAATATGGTGGTATAGTTAAGTTTGGTTATGGTGCAGCCCTAGCAACTGTCTTGGTTGTTATTGGTGTAATTATGAGCATTATATATCTGAAGATGTTTAGGTTTAGGGAGCTGATGAGTGAGCCTAAGATTGAGGTGATGTGAATGAGAGTTGGTAAAATAGTATTATATGCTTTTCTAATTTTTGTGACACTGCCTATATTATTACTGTATGCTCTATTGTTTCTACAAAGCATATCCACAAAATTGAATGGATTAATACCTGAATCAATAACATTATCTAATTGGGAGTTCCTAAGAACTGGTGATATTATTATACCCGGTACCAAATCTAGCTATTATCCAAATTTGTACTTAGTTTTAGGGAATACATTTCTTTTGGCTATTGTGATTGCTTTAATGGAGGTTGTATTTTCATCATTGGCTGGATATGCATTATCGAGATATAAGTTTAGAGGTCGATCCAAATTATTGACTCTAACTATTTTATTGCATGCTTTTCCTGGTATAACTCTGTTGATAGCCCTATTTTATGTATTAAATACTCTTAACTTGTATAATACATTAATTGGTGTTATTATTGTAAAAGTTGCATTGGACCTTCCTCTAGGTATTTGGATAATGAAAGGTTTTTTCGACTCCCTTCCTTGGGATATTGAGATGAGTGCATTGGTTGATGGAGCTTCTAGGCTTGGTGCTTGGTGGAGAATTATTATGCCGAATGTTAGGAATGGATTGATGGCCGTGCTTATATTTGGTTTTCTTAGCGGTTGGAGTGAGTTCATCTATGTATTGACTTTTATTGCATCTCAGGATTATTGGACCCTTAGTATGCTTGTATATGCACTCACTTCTGGTGAGTATTCCTATATTAACCCTGGAGTCACTGCCACCGTTGCAATAATATACATGATTCCTGTAATGATCTTCTTCTTGTTTGCGCAGAAATATTTGCTTAGAATCCAGATTGCGGCAAAGGGAGGGGTGTAGATTATAGAATTGCTTTTCCACTTCTTTTATCGAAGAAATGTAATTTGGATTTATTGAAATCAAACCTTATTTTATCTCCATCCTTTACTTCTACTTCACCTGGTACAAGTGCCCTGATTAATCCCGCTCCAATATCGATATGGATGATTTTGTCTCTGCCCATGGGTTCTACTACATATACTTTACCCATGTACTTTCCCTTATTTATCATTATATCTTCAGGTCTTATACCAAGTATTATATCTTCCCCCTCGTCCACATAATCCAGAATACCAATATATTCTCTTGGTATTTTGAATAAGTAGTCGATTCCATCTAATACTAATTCTCCATCCTCTCTCCTCAATGTTCCTTCAATAAAGTTAATCGGAACGTTTCCTATGAAACCGGCCACAAATGTGTTAGCTGGTTTTGAGTATAACTCATCTGGTGTTCCATATTGCTGTAATCTACCTTTATTTAACACTGCTATTCTATCCGACATGGTCATTGCTTCTACCTGGTCATGAGTTACGTATATGGTAG
>WAJV01000107.1 GCA_015523725.1 Candidatus Geothermarchaeota archaeon | reverse complement strand
GGTTAGGTTAGTCTATGGTGAGTTTGCCGTATCCCTTGTGGAGGATAGTCATCCTAGGGAAGCTATGGTCGAGGTGACTCGTAGATGTAACTATTCGTGTCTGTATTGTTTTAGGGATGGATTAGATAAATCGTATCTTATTGATATGGAGGAATCGCTTTTCCAGAGGTTTATTAATATGGCTGTGGATGCGGGGATTGAGAAGTTGGCGTTTACTGGTTGGGGGGAGCCTTTATTGCATCCTAATATTCTGGAGTTTATTGGGTTGGCCAAGGAGAATGGATTTGATGTTCTTGTTAATACGAATGGATTCTTTGTGGCTGAGTTGGCTAGGGATTTGGTGAAGATGGGGGTGGATGAGCTGGTTATTAGTGTTGATTCGGGTGATGAGGATATTTATAGGAGTATTCGTAGGGGAGGTGAATTAAGTAGGGTTGTTGAGGGTTTGGATAGACTGAATATGGCTAAGGCCTCATTTAATAGTAAGAAGCCTGTATTGAAGTTCCAATATACACTTAATAAGTTAAATATATCGAATATATTGGGTTTAGCGAGATTGGCTAAGGATTATAGGGTTAAGGAGGTGATTATATCAAATATTATTCCTAATAATCCCGGTGTTTATAGGAATTTACAGTGTTTAGGTGATTCTCATTGTTTAGAGTTGTTGGATGGGTTGAAGGAGGATTTGGCTAGGATTACCTTGGATACTAATATTAGTTTTATATTACCTTCTCTTAGGATATCGAGTGAGAGGCATTGTCCGTTTATTGAGAGGGATGCATTTTACTTGACTGCTGAGGGTGATGTAGCTCCTTGCATATATTATGCCCATTCATGGAGACCCATAATAAATGGGTTTGAGAGGAATATTACTCCAGTTAGGTTTGGTAATATTTCAGATAAGGATATTCTAGACATTTGGAGAGGTATTGATTATACTAGATTTAGATTCAATGTTAGATTCTCTATGATTCCCTCTTGCTTAGACTGTGAATTGGAGGATGTTTGCTTAATCACTAGGAGTAATGAGTATGATTGTTGGGGGAATACACCTACTTGCAGTGCCTGTCCCTATGCTAGGAGGATCGTATATTGTCCCTTATAGGGGGTGTTTGATTTGAAGGTTGTTGTTAAGGTATTTGCCGTTCTTAGGGATTTGTTGGGTTGGAAGGAGAGGGTTTTTGAGTTGGATGAAGAGGCTTCACTCATTGATTTGATTCGGAGGATAGATGGGTTGAAGGAGTTGATTTTGGAGGGTGGGGAGCTGCATCCCGATTATAGAGTCTTTATTAATGGTAGATATATTGGTTTTCTAGATGGTTTATCGACTAGATTATTTGAGGGAGATGTGGTGGCCATATTCCCCGCGATGGCCGGCGGCTAGTTAAATAAGACTGTATTTAGAGGCTGAAGACCCATGGAGTGGGTATTGCTAGGAACATGAGTAGTGAGCCTATTAATGCCCAATTCTTCATGAAGTTCACCATCTCAACCATCTTCATTTGTTGATCCTGAATAGCCCAGAAGTTGTGCATCGTGAATGTTGTGGGGATTAAAAATATCAGTAGTGCAATTATTCCTAATAATGGGGTGAAGCCCAGGAGAATTGATAGTCCACCATATAATAGTAATAGTCCAGTTACAACAACGAAGAACTTCGCCGATGGAACTCCTTTCATAGCTGCATATTGAGTCAGCATTTTTAGGTTACCTAAGTGATTAAAACCATTGAATACATAGTATACTCCTACTATAATCCTACCGATTAAAAATATAAATTCATACATGTTTTTCACCTCACTATATTTATACTACCTACTATTAAAAAGATAGTTAATATTAATAAGATAGTTCATATATAAACATTACTGAGGTGTCGGTAAGTATGTATCGTGAGAGTAAGAGATGTCCCATGATTACGATATCTGAGATATTGAGTAAGAAGTGGAGTATGGTGGTTATCTATTATTTACTTGATGGACCTAAACGTTTCTCTGAGTTAGAGGGTTTGATTGAGGGTGTTTCGCCTAAGGTTCTTGCCGATACCTTGTTTCATTTGAAGAGGTTTGGTATTGTGGAGAGGATTGTTTTTGATACTAGGCCTGTTATGGTTAAGTATAGGTTGACTGATAAGGGTTTGGATCTCGGTAAGAGGTTGATGCCCCTAGTTGATTGGGTTAGGAGGTGGGGTGGTGATGGTTGATATTAAGTATTTACAGATGCTTCAGAAGGAGTTTGATCTAGAGTTCTTCCCCGGTTTTTGGAGGATCTCTTCCAAGGAGGATTTTCTAAATTCTTTGAAGCATATTGCTATTGCTTTATCTGGTGAGGTTGGTGAGTTTAGTAATCTTGTTAAGAAGCTGGATAGGGTGTTTATGAATAAGGGAGGTGAGTTTAGGGAGGATTATTTGGATAGTCTTAGAGAGGAGTTGGTTGATATCTTTATTTATGTTTTGATAGGGGCTAATTTGTTGGGTATTGATTTGGGCGAATCTTATCTAGAGAGGTTGGAGTTTAATAAGAGGCGGTTTTCTTCATTTAAGGAGCATGGTTAATCTATCCCGGTTCGATGTGTATAATTAGGTCGATATTATATTTCTTTCTTAGTGTTTTTTCGATGTAGTCGGCTATTGTGTGGGCATCGCTTACCGATGTGTCTGGGGGAACTTTTATTATTATGTCTCCATGATATAGGTCTTCTATTACTTTCCTCACTCTAATCCTTGATGTATTTATACCCATTCTATTTAGTTCTTCCTCAATATCTATAATTAGTTCTTTAGATGTTTCATCACTAATTAATCCAATTATGTTTTTTATGCTGAAATAAACCTCGTATAATATGAAGCTAGCTAGGGCTATTGCTCCTATGTAATCTATTAGGTAGCTTAGGTAGGCACCTGAAAGTGATGCTATTATGGTGACACCGCTTTCGATTAATTCGCTTCCTGTGAATTTCGAGTAGATTTTTAGTGAGATGTCTACTTTTCGGCTTAGGCCTATCGCTAAAATATATGATATCAAGCCTATGCCGGCCATTATTGGTGCATATTCGGATACTTCATATGGTTTACCAATTGTATTTATTAGTTCCATTGTGACTATTCCGAATATGGCTGAATAGATAACTATAGTGTATATTGGGCCGGCTACCGTTAGTCTATGGTGTCCAAACATATGGTCTTTATCTGGTGGTGCTAAGCTTTTATTATAATAATATATTACTAGTCCTGCTGATAGGATGTTACCGAATGATGTGAATGCATCGACTAGGAGGGCTTTGGATCCATATAAAATACCCCCCAATATTTTTATCATGCCTCCGAGTATGCTTAACGATAATATTGTGACTAGCCTTTTATTCATTATATAGTGTAATTGGTATTGAGTTAATAAAGATTATTGTTTTAATGGTTTTCCCCATTCATCAATAAATATTTTTTCACTAGGTTTCATCCTAGGTTCCTTTTCTTTTTCTTTAGCCGGATATCCTATTGGTATTATTGTTTCTAGTCTATATTTTTTCGGGATGTTTAGTGCTTTATTTATCTCGATTGTTTTTGATGGGGTGTAGGTTAGGGATGCCAAGCCTTGTTCTTCTAAGGCTAATATTAGGTATCCTATCGCTATCCATGTTGATTGGATGGAGTATGGACATTCTTTATTGGAGTAGACGAGTATTAAATATGGTGCTTCGGTTAAAAATGTTTTTCTCCAAGTTATTCCCCTTTTCTTCAACCATTCTTTAAATTCATTGTTTATTTTCATGTGGAATTCTTTCTCGGCAGCCTCGCATATACTTCTTATTATCTTCTTTGTTTCTTTGTCTCTGATTATTAGGAATTGCCACGGTTGACAGTTTCTCCCTGAGGGGGCCTCTAAAGCAACTCTTAATGCATATAAAATCTTCTCTAATTCTATATTATCGTCTTCTTTGTAATTCCTAATGCTCTTTCTTTTTTTGGCTAGGTCCAGCAATTTATTCATTAGTGGTTTCCTCCTCGATCCACTTTAGATATTCTTTATTTCCATCTTGGATTGGTATTGATATTATTTCTGGCACTTGGTATGGATGGATTCTCCGGATTTCTTTCTTTATTTCCTCGAACAACTCTGTTTTTGTCTTTATTATCATCAATGTTTCTTGACTAGTTTCTATCTTACCCATCCATTTATAAATGCTTGTTAAGTTTGGCACTATATTTATGCATGCCGCCAGCTTTTTCTCTAATAATTGGTATGCTATTCTCTCCGCAGTTGTATTATCTGGTGTCGTAACTAATATAGTTATATATTTTGTCTCCATATTTCCTTACCCCACCATACTAAAAAATATTTTTGAATTTATTGAGTTTTGTATTTGGTGTGGTGTAAATGAATGGAAATTTCTGTAAACTTATTGTAAATATTATTTCCAAACACTGCCCGATTTAGGTACCATGATTACTCTTTCAAACTCTATTACAGTGTCCCCGTCTTGGTTTATTGCCCTATTCTTTATCCTTACTATTCCGTAGCCGGGTCTTTTTCTGGATTCTCGTTTTTCTATTATTTCTCCTTCTACATAAATTGTGTCTCCACTAAATACTGGTTTAAGAAATTTAACATTATTTATAGCTAACATAATTCCTCTATTTGAAGTATATCTTGTTGAGAGGCCGATTGCTATTGAGAGTGTTAATAAACCATTAACTACTAGTCTTCCGTTAAAGGGTGGGCCTGAGTAATTCTTCATAGTGTAATCCTTATTGAAGTGTATCTGGTTCTCGTTATTTGTTAATAGGGTGAACCATATGTTGTCTATATCTGTTATCGTCCGGCCTATTTCACTTCTAAATTTATCCCCTACTTTTATATCCTCGAAGAATATTCCTTGATTCATAATTCCCCTCCCAAACAAAATTTATTTATAATATTTTTAGTAGGTCTGATACTTTATTGATTATTATATCTGGCTTGGTGCTCCATGTATCTGGTCTTTGCCTCCTTGGGTAGTCTACTAGTATTGCCAGTGACCCTATTTTTTTGGCTGGTATTATATCGTATTTTGAGTCTCCGACGACTACGCCTCTTTTAGGGTCTATTCCCATTTTTTTAAATGCTTTTTCATATATCTCTGGATCTGGTTTTCCTTTCTTTACCTCATCTCCTGGCACTATTGTATCAAAGAATCTTTTTATGTTTAGTGTTGATAGGAATTCTTCCAATATATAGCTGGGTGTTGATGTTGATAGGCCTAATTTATATCCCCTATCTTTAAGTATTGTTAGTGTATCCTCTACATCTATAAACAATTTGACCTTTCCTTCTCTATATAGTTTTATGAATGTCTCATCCTTTAATTTTCTGATTGATTTGTATTTTTTTAGTGCTGCTTCGCCGCCGATGGTTAACACTATTTTTTCTCCTGGTAGTCCAATTAATTCGCGTATATCTTCTTTATTTATTCTATTTATTCCATGGGTTTTGAATGCAGTATACCATGATTCTACGTGGGCTTCGACACTATTTACTAGTGTTCCATCTAGGTCGAAGACTATGCCTAGTATATTTGATATTGTTATTGTCGCCATCTTGTTTATACCTCGTTTAACAAGATATTTTATTAGATTTACTAGGTGATAAATACATTGGTTCTGGTGGTTTTTATGGTTTGTAGTGGGAAGTTGAGATCCATAATAAATAAGTATATGTCTATGGTTAGTGGGTTGGAGGTGTTTACTGATAGGTGTCTAAGGTCTGAGAGGTGGGGTGGTAATGTTGTGTTGATGGTTGTTGACGCTGCTTTTACATCAATAGGTTTAAACTACTTTACTGCTGTGGTTCCAAAGGTTTTATTATTTAAGGAGAGGTATGTAGATACGGGTGAGATAGTCTATTTACGTGATTTGGTTAATTATGATGTGGGTGAGTTGAGGAGTGTTTGGAGGAATATGAGGTCGTGGAATGTCGCTATCGGTGTTGCGGATGCATTGATTAATTTCGGTGGTAGTGATAGAGAGGCTCTTAGACATTGGGCG
Source organism: Candidatus Geothermarchaeota archaeon (assembly GCA_015523725.1). Taxonomy (GTDB): domain Archaea; phylum Thermoproteota; class Nitrososphaeria; order Geothermarchaeales; family JDFR-13; genus WAMZ01. The sequence continues at coordinate 65,864 of WAJV01000107.1, read as the reverse complement.
TTGAAGAGTAGTCTTGATAATTGGGAGAATGATGTTGTTGGTAGGATTAGAGGTGTGGGTTTAGTGACTTATCAATATTTGAGGATGATGGGTGGGGTGGATACTGTTATGCCCGATAAAATTGTTAAGAGGGTTATTAACTCGATTTTTGTGGAGGCTGGTTTGGACCCTGTATATGATGATATGGATTTTATTAGGAGGGTTGAGGAGGTTGCGCGTGATTGTGGATATAGGGCTATAGACTTAACTTGGATGACTTGGCTTATTCAGAGAGAGGGTAGGGTAATAAGGATGGAGAAATATCGTGACTTAATGAAATATATTTAGGTTTCTTTTGGTAATTCTTTGTTAGTAGATAATATGCAATATTCTTGGTAAATTATTGGATTGTCGGTTCATCGGCTGATTTGTAAATATTTTAAGAATTATTGTTTATGGTTTTGTATAGGTTTATTTTTTTAGGGAGTATATGTTTTCTAGGTTGTTTTATAGACCGCCTCTATGTTTGATGTGTACTTCTAGTGGCTATTTGGTGTATAATCTATTTTTTTGTTTGCGGGGGTAGTGAATGGGTTATGAAAATTGTTCTGGTTAATTCACCTGGTTTAAGGAGGTTGGAGATATATCAAAGTATCGGTGTCCGTGCTCCGCCGCTTGGTTTGGCATATATTGCCTCTATATTGGAGGGTGAGGGGCATAGAGTAAAGATTATTGATGCCCCAACCTTAGAATTGGGGGTTAGGGATGTGGTCTGGCTGGTTAAGAGGGAGGCTCCTGATGTCGTGGGTATAAGCGCGGTCACTCCTACTGTTAAGTCTGGTTACTTAGTTGCCAAGTATCTGAAGGAGGAGTATGATTGGGATTTGCCCATAATTATGGGTGGGCCACATGTATCTGCATTGTATAATGAGGCTTTATCCACTGGTTATGTTGACTATGTTGTTGTCGGTGAGGGTGAGTTTACTTCTCTAGAGTTGGTTAGGTATATTGAGTCTGGACGCCCTGATTTGCGGGAGATTAGGGGCGTTGCTTATAGAGTAGAGGGAGTTCCAAGGTTTAATGGATATCGTGAACTTATTCGGGATTTAGATATATTGCCTAGGCCAGCTAGGCACCTCCTTCCTATGGATCGTTATACTCTATTTGATAAGCCTATTAGGATTGTTCATATTATGGCTAGTAGAGGATGTCCATATGGATGTATTTATTGCACTACTAGTTATTTATGGGGGAGGAGGTATAGGATTAGGAGCCCCGAGTCCGTTGTCGATGAGATTGAGGAGGCCTTAGACAAATATAATACGCGTATAGTGGCTTTTACCGATGATGAGTTAACGCTTAGTAAGAGATGGGTGCTTAAGTTTACAGAGCTGATAATGGATAGGGGGCTAGACATAACATATACCTGCGGCTCTAGAGTTAGTAACGTGGATAGAGAGGTCTTGGCAGGGTTAAGTAGGAGCGGTTGCTCCATAATATATTATGGTATTGAGTCGTATAAGGATGAGGATCTGGTTAGGATAGGTAAGAAGGTTACTATAAGTCAGGTTTGGAGGGCTGTTGAATTAACCCATTTATTTGGTTTAGAGGCTGCGGGTAGTTTTATATTGGGTTTTCCATGGCAGACTATAGATGACATGAAGAATATTGTGAAATTCTCAATTGACTTAGGTCTTGATTATGCTCAGTTCACTGCCGCAACACCCTTTCCTGGGACTCCATTATATGAATATGCTAAGTCGATGGGTTTCATAGAAGTATGGGATTGGAGCAGATATACTACTATTCAGCCTATTATGCGTGGATACCGTTTTTCATTGGATGATGTCCGTAGGCTTCTTCACTGGGCATATCAAAGGTTTTATTTGAGGCCTAAATATTTGGTAAAGGAGGTGTTGAGACATAGGATTAAGAATTTGTTCGAGGTTATTAAGAGGGGTTTATTCGGAATACATAGAGCGCGAGATGAAAATAATTTATATATTAAGGATCTAATTGAGATAGAGAACAGTATTAGAAAGGGAGGGGGTAACCAAAATAATTCTTGATAAAAGGATAATTTTATTAAAAATTTTTGAATTATGGAAACAATTATGAATAGGTCATGTATATAATATAAAATAATTTTATTTACCATAATGATGTATAAAGACTTCCACAAAATCTTTAAGAGTCCTAGGGAGTGGTCTAATATCCCTCATCCCTAGTTCCTGAAGAATCTTAATGTAGCATGGTATCTCTAAATCAGCCATCTTAATAAGGTCATCATTACGAATTATGGTTTCTATATCAGCGAATGCTAAAACTTTCCCTTTATTCAAAATTAAGAGCTTATCAACTATATCAAGCATGTGATGTAGGGAGTGACTGCTTAGAAGTATAGTTTTCCCATTTTCCTTCAAATCTTTAAGAATATCTTTAACAATCTTTATATATTTTGGAGATAGGTCTGAAAAGGGTTCATCAAGTAATATGACATCTGGGTTATAGGACAAAACCATGGCGATTCCTAATCTACGTGCTTCTCCTCCACTGATTCTAAAAGGTGATTTGTTAAGCAAATGATCCAAACCTAGTTTATGAGAGTAATATTTAACGATTTTTATTATCTCATCTTCCTTAATACCCAACTGACGTGGAATATATGCTATTTCATCAAAGACATTTGATGTCAAAAACTGATTAAATGGATTTTGAAATAGTATGGCTACCTCTCTTCTTAAAGCATCATATTTAGAGATATCCTTACCCTTATATTTAACCCGACCCTTTGTAGGAAATAATAAACCGGATATAATTAAAAGCAGGGTAGATTTACCTGAACCTGTAGGCCCGACAATACCTATACATTCCCCTTCAGAGACCCTAAAAGACACTTTATTCAAAGCAACGGTATTATCTGGATATATGAAAACTAAATCGTTACATTCAATCAAATAATTATTCAATCCTAATCACCAGGATATATAGACTAACCATTATTATAAGAAAAGAGTATGCAACATAAATTGATGTACGAATTTTTGAACTGTTAATTCTACGATATGGGAATTCAGACATAATAATTCTGCTTTTAAATCCCAGGCCTATCATAAACCCTATAGAAAGCCCTCTATAAATAAATTCAGCCACACCTTCTGCTAAATTCCTCCATAGATTAATAATATTCTCTTTTTTATTTAGTCTTCTAGATGCTCTGCCCATAATGATGATAATTATTTCCTGAATTAAGCTTAATAATTTCCTGTATGTTAGAAAAAAAGCTAATACTTGTGTTTTAGACAGCCCAAGGCCCCTTAACGATTGGATCAATCCATCTATCCCTAAGACGAGAGGTATCATGGATAAATAGCAAATACTTAAGATAGACCTAATAAAAATAATTGCAAGACCATTACTCTCATTCAATATAAAATAAATAGCTTCATCAAAACCAAATATGTAAAAATAGTAGATGATAAAAGGGCTTAAGAATATAAATAGAAAGATTGCAGATATGGTTAATATATTATAAAGTTTTTTGAAATTAGTTCCAAAAGCTATTGAAAGTACTATATAATTAATCAATAATATTAATGATAGAATGTATTTATTTGAATAAGATGATAATAATGCAAAAACAACTGTGAATAACAAAAAAATAGGTGGCGAAACTGAACTTATATTGCTAAACTCAGTATAAAATATGGAGAGAGTGTCAGTTAAGAATATAATTAATCTCTCGATGATTGATTGGTAGGTTATTTTCATATATAGTCAGCTCATTTGGATACAAGCTTAACCATTATAAATATCGCATAAATGACTGTTACACCAATAAAACCTGAAAGAATATATCCTAAAAAACTGGGTAGAAAGGGGAATGAATACCCCATAAAGGGTGATGTTAAAACTCTTCCCCCTGTCTTAAAACCTATTAAATCAAGTATTAGATCTATAGGCTCCTTGTAACCCATCATATTAGCTAGGAAAATGGAAAACAATGGGGATACAAAGAGAGCTAAGACCATTGATGCATTTATTATACTGAGATCATAACTTGCGTTTCCACCAGTTAGTAGATACTCGTTACCAAATTTTCTAGAGAAATATTCCAATATTAATGCTGTTAAAAAACCTTCAATGAGCCCTAATATAATGTGCCATCCGGTCATGATTGGTACAGTAATCCCTAAGTTAAATCCGAAATATCTGGATATTCCGATCTCTACCCCACAAGCAAATCCTGCTAGCGCAAGGCTCAACCATCCTGCCAAAAAACCGGCAATAAAAACGGCTTTGGAAGAATTCGATAAAAATTGTTTTGTAATGCGGTATACAACATACCCGCTTAAGACACCGATAATAGCCATATTAAAAATATTGGCCCCTAATGCCGACACTCCTCCGTCGCCAAAAAGGAAACATTGAACAGCTAGAACAATAGACATCGAAAGATAGCCATAAATGGGGCCTAATAACACACCCACTAATCCGCCACCAACCAAATGTAGAGACGTACCACCTGGAATAGGCCAGTTAATCATTTGAGCAATAAATACTAATGCAGTTACGGTGGAGATAACTGATATGTTATAATCCGAGACGCCTCTTTTCCTTTTAATATACTTTATCACTAATATGCCATATATGATAGTTATTAAATAGAAAAATGATGATGTAGCTGGATCTAGAACACCATCAGGTATATGCATAATAACACCATAATATAAAAATTATTGGGAATGTAAATTAAGTGACAGAAATATAAGACGCCAATATGGAGTATTAGCTAAAATATGTGGAGAATATACTATAGCTCGAAGGGGTTCTGCACATAGTATAAATGGCAGACATTGGAAACATTGACACCATACATCAGGTATAACCATGAAACCGTAGCAAGCTCCTAAGAAGACTATACGATAAGACGGATCTAATTATAGGTTTATGCGAATATTTCTTTCAAACAACAGTATAAAACTACTATACTATGTAAAGTACCTACTAGAGAAATATCTTGATATAACAGCTACAGGACCATACCTAGTTACTAAGGCTGGAAGCGTATCTATCAAGAGAGACGGTGAGAAACTCATGACAAATCATCATAACTATCAAATAGTTATTTTTATAGAGCAGTTTGTCCAGAGATCTCTCGGTGAAGCTAGTTTCAGCATACTAGAAATGCAACTAGGCCTATCATATAGAAAAACCAGCTCCATCCTCATCTTTATTTATTAATATCCACTCCTAAAACATCAGTCGAAACTTATACACTAAAAATAAATAAGGGTCCTAGGTGGGCCCGGTGGGATTTGAACCCACGATCACCAGCGCACTAGCCCAATATGGGTCCCCAGGCTGGCATCCTAGCCAAGCTAGACGACGGGCCCTAGTTTCTGTATTGTATATTTTTTTGGTTTTTGTTTTTAAGTTTTTGTTTTTTGTTCGGGGTTGTTTCGGCTTGTTTCAGGTATGTTTAAGTATTGTTTCTGTTTATGATGGGATTGGTGATTGTTATGAAGGATGGTTTATTGGTTGTTCTGGTTGGTTTATTGTTTGTGTTGGCGGTGGCGCCCTTGGTCTCTGGATATGTATATAGTTCAGTAATGCATGGTGCTCACTGGGGTGGCGGTATGATGGCTGGTGATGAAGGGCATTCCACTGATGATGACCATGGCTATCCAGAGTCTCACGAGGAGTGCGAGGATATGATGCACCATATGCATATGATGCATGGCTATGATGGTATGATGGATAATTATGACTATGATTCTTATGGGATGGGGTGCCACTAGTCTTTTATTTATATGTTTTCGACATATATTTCCTCTTCTTTATCCATCGCTATTAAGGCTAAGACCTTTATTGTGGCTCTTATTTTCTCCGTATCCAATTCATTATTTAGATCATCTACATAGATGAATGTCCTTATCTCATCGTCTTCATAGTAGACTACTAATTTATCGTCTTCTCGGAATATGGGTCCTGTGAAGCTTAGTCTGAGTAGTTCAGCCTCCTGCTTCAAGGCCTTAACTAATCTAAATAGTTTCTCTCCCTCAATATTCTCGGGTGTATAGAGAACTAACTTCTTCATACCACTTATTTAATGTTTTTTGATATATTTGACTGGGTTTGTATCTCTGTGGAGAGAGGTAAGTGAAAGTATTAATTAGTAATTAATCTAGAAGAATAGGTTGTTAGTTAATATCTGAAATACTAGGCTTACTGGATAATGGGCTGCTGCTAGTCTACCCTCATCTAAGGCAATTAGATTCTGTTTTTCATATATAGCCATGTCGAGAAGGATGTCGGGAATATCTTCTTTGTTTAGGTCTTCGATTTGGAAGGTTGTTTTATATATTTCAAATGCTTCTTGTATTATCTCATCATCTATATAATATTTGTCTTGCTCTTCATGAAGTACTTTATAGATTGCCCATAACACCCTATATTTCTTATCTCTGGGTTTCTTTATGGTTAATCCTGATGAGAGTCGAGATGAGTATGACTCATATAATGCCTGTCTAATATGCTCCGACTCTATTTTATCCCCTCCCCTCCTTTCAACCAGCTTCCCGGCCATTAATATTATATTTAGTAGTTCTCTGGCGTTTCCACCAAGCAATTTCTCTACATTATAGGTGGCGCATTCTATGGCGTTTTGGGTGATTCCCCCATCCCTAATACCTTTCTCAATTCTTTCTTTAAGAATATCCTTTAATTCTCTTTTTTTGTATGGTGGAAATGCTATTCTAAGGCCTCCTAATTTTGAGGTTATATGGCTTGGGAGTGCATCAATATACTTTAGATTCCTAACCACTATTATTGGGAATAATAGTCGTCTATCATAGTTCTCTTCTATCCTCGTCAACAATTCCAGTATCTTTCCCTTCTCCCTTCTAATTAGTTCATCTGCATCATCTATTGCAAAGACATATTGCATGTCTTGGATGTCTAGTTTATCATATAGTCTGCTTAGTATCTCCTCTATACTTAGTCCTCTAGGTGGTACAGGGATAAACTTTTCCGCTAAATCGGTTATAGCGAGGTAACTTCTATTCTTTATCGTTGCATTTACACGTTTTACCTGTACTCTTCCTTTATATCTTCTATCAATTATATTGAGTACATGGATTATAGTCGTTGTTTTACCTGTACCTGTCTCTCCATATAGGATGGGTACATGGTATGCATCGACTTCCAAGCCGTCTCTTATTATATCTACTAATTGTTTAATCTGTTCTTCTCTGTGGGGGAGTTCATCCGGAACGTATCCCGTGCTGAAAATATGTTCACCGCCTTCTTTAAATACCCTGCCCATTTAAAACACCAGCCATATGTCTACCTTTTATTAGGTACTTGGAATATTAATAGAATAAGTCTTTACTGACATTAATATTCTATATTTATCCACAAATAATTTAATTGATGTGTATATCTCGGTGTTGGGTGGTTGTTACATGGATGATGTAAAATTATCGCTTGATGAAGGCGCATATTTAGTTAAGTTGGCTAGGGAGACTGTATATAGTAAATTGGCTGGCCTGGAATTGCCTAGGGTTGATGAATCTAAATTGACGGATAGGTTGAAGATGGAGAGGGGTGTCTTTACTACTATATATAAATTGGTGGGTGGGGAGAGGGAGTTGAGGGGATGTATAGGATATCCAATGCCGATTAAGCCGCTTTATAAGGCTGTTATGGAGACAGCGATTGAGTCGGCGTTTAATGACCCTAGATTCACTCCATTAAAACTGAGTGAGTTCAATGACTGTGTTTTTGAGGTCTCCGTATTAACTCCGTTGGAGAAGGTGGAGTATAAGTCTCCCCTCGAGCTTCCTAAGAAGATAGTTGTAGGTAGAGATGGTTTGGTATTGAGATATGGTCCTTATAGTGGTTTATTATTGCCTCAGGTGCCAGTTGAATATGGGTGGAGTGCGGAGGAGTATTTAATTCATTTATCTATGAAGGCTGGTTTGCCTCCAGATGCTTATCTCTATAAGGGTGTTGAGATATATAGGTTTGAGGCTCAGGTTTTTATTGAGAAGTCTCCGGGTGGGGAAGTGGTTGAGGAGAAGTTTCCGAAATGTTAGTAGGGATTATTGATGAGAATATTGTTTGTAGTTTGTGGTTTGGGCTTCGGCCATGCTAGTAGGACCCATAAAATAATTGGTAGATTGGTTGAGCGAGGCCATGAAGTTTATGTAGCGGCCTCTGGAGACGCCTTGGAATATTATTGGGGAGTGGGTTTTAAGAGGGTTGTTAAGGCACCGGGTATGATAATTAAATGGAGTGACTCAGGTTTCTCTCCATTATATTCATCACTTCATTATATTTCCAAGTTTGGTTATTATAGGACAGCTATCTATGTTGAGAGGAAGATCATTGATTTGATAAACCCGGATTTAATTATAATAGATTCTAAACCCTTGTCACAATTTTCTACACGTGTGTTTAGAGATATTCCTAGGTTAGTATTAACGAATCAATTATCAGTTTCCTCGAATAGTGAATTGTTGAATAACCTTATTTTATATAAGGTTTTCCCAAAGATATGGTTAATGAGTGACTTGGTTGCCTTGCTTGACTTACCTCCACCCTATACTATTACATATAGAAATATTATAGATGTTATCTCGATGTATGGCGGAGACCTATTATCAAAGATCGTATTCACTGGTCCTATTATTGAGCAGCCTAGTATTGAGGTTAAGCCAGGTGGTAGGGAGTGGGATCTGGGTTTTTACATAAGTGCGCCTTATTTAGATAAAAAGATTTTTAGTATGGAAGTCCTCAAGTTACTTAATGTGCTTCGGGGAAGATATAGGGTTAGGGTGTCTCTGGGTGACCCAAGTAAAAAGGATTTATTTATTAAGGGTAGAGGGTTGCTGGTGAATGGATGGATTGAGGATAAGTACGGGTTTTTAGGTAGTGTGAATGTGGTTGTTTTGAGGGGAGGTCAAACAAGCATCTTTGAGTCTATATATTCATTGACCCCGATGATTGTGATACCGGCTGTTAATCAGACTGAGCAGATTGAGAATGCGAAGCGTGTGATGGATCTGGGGATTGGAGAATATATTGATTTTAATGAATTGAGGCGTTCTCCAAAAATATTGTTAAATACACTTAGGAAGATCTTTGGTAACTATTCTGTTTATTTGGGTAACCTAGTTAATATAAGGAGGCAGTTAATTAGATATAATGGTCTGGATAATATTGTAGATATGGTTGAGGGGATGGTGGATTAATAGATGGCTGGACTAATTAAATGGAGGAATTCGGACTCTAGGAAATTGTCTAGTGCTAGGGAGGGAGAGGAGGTTAAGTTAATTGGATGGATATTCACTAAGAGGGTGCATTCAAATAAGGTTTTCTTCATGCTTAGGGATAGATATGGATATGTGCAGCTGGTTGGTGATGCAGATAAGTTGGGGAAGAGGTTCAGTGAAGTGGCTGATATTCCGGTTGAGAGTGCAGTCGCTGTTGTAGGATGGGTTAAGAGGGATCCTAGGGCTCCCGGTGGAGTTGAGGTTCATATAAAGAATATTGATGTGGTTGCTAAGGCTGAGGTATGGCCGATAACGCCATCGGTAGCCAAATCTCCTGATTCAATGTTTGATCTACGTCACTTAACTATTAGGGGCCCAAAATCAAGAGCTATTTTATTAGCTAGGAGTGCCTTGGTTCAATCTGCTTGGGAATATTTTATTAAAAATGGGTATGTATTGATTACTGCGCCTACGTTTATAACCTCTGCTGTAGAAGGAGGAGCAACTCTCTTCGAGTTAAAATATTTTGATAAGAAGGCTTATTTAACACAGAGCAGCCAATTCTATGAGGAGGCTGCTATATGTGTCTTCGAGAAGGTATTTGTCATACAACCCAGCTTTAGGGCTGAGAAGTCGAGGACTAGAAAACACCTAACCGAGTTTCTTCATATTGAGGCTGAGGTTGCTTTCGCTGACCATGAAGATATTATGGATATTGAGGAGGAACTTCTTAAATATATCGTTAATAGGATGGAGGAGATTGTTCCAGATGAAATTAAATATGTGAGAGGGAAGGGTTTGCCTGATGTGGATTCAAGATTTGAGAGAATTAGTTACGATGAAGCTATTGAGCTACTTCAGAGGAAGGGAGTTGAGATCGAGTGGGGTGAGGATTTCGGGGCTGATGAGGAGCGTGTCCTGAGTATGGAGTTTGATAAGCCATTTTTTGTTTATGGATTTCCTGTGAGTACGAGGAGTTTTTATCATATGGATGATCCGAGGAGACCCGAGGTAACTTTATCATCCGACTTAATGGCTCCAATGGGTTATGGAGAAATAACTTCTGGTGGCCAACGAATTCATGATTATAAGTATTTGATTGAGAAGATTAAGAGGATGGGTTTGAATCCAGAGGATTATGGTTGGTATATTGATATTAGGCGTTATGGGATGCCGCCTCACTCCGGATTCGGAATGGGTGTCGAGCGTGTATTGAGGTGGTTATTGGATCTTCCCCATGTAAGGGATGCTACTTTATTCCCTAGGACGCCGACTAGGTTATATCCTTAAAGAATATTAAATTTATATATTGAGGTATAATCTGTATAGTGGGGAGATTGTTGTGAGTGAAGAGGTTAGTTTAAAAGAGGTTCCCGGTATCGGTGATGTTACTGCTAGGAAGTTAAGGGAGCTGGGTATAACTGATGCGAAGGGATTATTATTATATTCGCCTATACAACTGGCTGAGATGCTGAATACTGGGGTGGAGAGAGCTGAGAAGATTATTCTAAATGCATATAACTTATTAAAGGAACGTGGCTTGGTTGAGGATGATTTTGTGACTGCGGACTATTTAATGGAGAAGATTAGTATGAGGAGATATATAACTACAGGGTCAAAAAATTTAGATGAGCTTCTTAAAGGCGGCATTGCAACTGGAGCGGTGACGGAGTTCTATGGTGAATTCGGTTCAGGAAAATGTTTCTCTAAGGACACTCCAATATTATATATTAATCCAGACACTCCACACATTGATACAATGGAGAAACTTTATGAAAACTATAGGGATCTATATGGTGAGACTAAGTATGGAGACGGCTATTTAGTCACCGCTCCAGAAATGAAGGTGCTTGCTTTAGGGCCTGAAGGTTTTAAAGTCGTAGCTGCACCTTATATTTATAGAGAAAAAGTATCGAAGCTGATGGAGATACATACTGAGTTTGGAGGTATCCTCAGGATTACGAAGAGCCATCCATTATTAATTCTTAGGGAGGATGGTGTTTCCTGGGTTAGGGCTAGTGAAGTAAGGGAGGGGGATTATATAGCGTGTCCCAAAGAGATTGACTTTGAGGCCGGTAAATCCAATGGATTGGATTCAGATGATGCATATTTTATGGGTCTATATATCGCTGAAGGAGGGTATAATCCCTTATCGATTTCACTGAAGGATGAGAGTTTGCTAGGATGGATAACTGAATACGTGTATAGGAAGTTCGGTTTTAAGCCTAAAATATATAGAGACAAAAGTAGTAGGCATCCGCCTAGAATACTTTTAAGAAAGCCTGTTGGAGAATGGATTGTGAAAGTCTCTAAAGTAAAATCAAGGGATAAATGGATTCCAGAGATTATTTTAAATGGACCTAGAAGGATTGTGGAAGCTTTTTTGGCTGGGTATATTGAAGGAGGCGGATATTATAGAGAATATGGGGCAATAGAACTCTCTACTGCCAGTAAAAGACTGGCTACAAATATACTGTATCTATTATTGAGAATAGGAGTGAGAGGAGTTCTTAGGGAGAAGAAGATTAATGGGAAAACCTATTATAAAATATTTATCAGTGGAAACGATAGGTATAAAATAGATAGTCTGCCATTTAAATCTCGAGAAGTTAATTCTATTAAAAGAAGTAAAGATTATGATGAGTTGCCTGCTATTATCTCTACCTACTTGAGGAACGTATACAAATCAACTATCGGCGGTAATCGGGGGAGATTGCGGAAAGATGTTGGTGGGAATAGTTGGGGAGCTGATGCTGCATATCATTTACTAATTAGATTGGCTAAATCCAAGCAGAAATATATTTCGACATATGTTGTAGATAGGGTACTTAATGTCTTCAGTAAATACATTGAGAAATTCATAGAGCTTAAAAATGTGATTAATGAGGATAATGATCTGGTTAATTTCAAGAGGATTTATAGGGAGATTCCATTCTCAGTTAGGGGGATTCTTGCAAATCAACTAGGAGTTTCAAAGACTACAATATGGAATTATGTATATAGGGGGCTACCTAGGGACAGGAATAAAGTGAAGAAGATTAGAGAGGTCTTATTAGGGGAATTGGATCGACGGATCCAGATTCTGAGAAATGCTGTCTCTACAATAGAATTTATAAAGGATTTGAGGTGGGATATAGTCACTAAATCTAAATTAATAGAGTATAACGATTACGTGTATGATGTGGTGGTTCCAGGTTATCATACATTTATTGGTGGTGTAAATCCCTGTATACTTCATAATACGCAATTGTGTCATACTCTTGCTGTTAATGTGCAGCTGCCTGAGGATCAGGGAGGTCTGAATATGAATGCCATATATATCGATACTGAGAAGACTTTTAGTCCATCTAGGATAGTGGATATAGCTAATGCTAGGGGATTGGATCCCCGGGATGCATTACATCGGATAATTGTGGCGAGAGCCTTTAATACAACTCATCTATTATTATTGAGTCATTCTTTACCTAAAAAGATTAAGGAGAATAATGTCGGTTTTATCGCGATTGACTCGGCAATTGCACCTTTTAGGGCTGAATATATAGGTAGGGGAAAACTCTCGGAGAGACAACAATTACTTAATAGATTTATGCATGAGCTTCTTAGAATAGCTGAGGTGTATGATGTAGCGATAGTGATTACTAATCAGGTTCAGGAGCAGCCGGATATAATGTTTGGCGATCCGACTAAACCAGTTGGTGGCCATGTAGTGGCGCATGCAGTTACTTATCGGATTTACTTAAGGAAGTCCAAGAAGAATCTAAGAATAGCTTTAATTGTGGATAGTCCTGAGCACCCGCCTGGGGAGGCTGTATTCGCTATAACTAGGGCTGGGATAGTGGACCCTGAAGGTATTTAGGCTGATGATAACTATCTATCCTTTCTCCACACCATATATTGAATAAATTTATATATCTCGTTTTTAAGACATAGATTATTATAATCTATATTTCACAGCCACGGTTAATTAGGCTGTTTCAAGTTTGGTTGCTGGTGTCTAAGGTGAGGAGTATACGTATCGTAATATTGGTGATTTTACTATTGGGTTTATTTAGTTATATTAGTCGCCCGGGAGCCGTGTATGCTCAAGGCTCTGTAAATGAGTCTGTAAAGATATTTGTGGGGTATGATTCGTTGTTAATTAGGTTGGGTCTTCGAAATTCCGCTGATTTATATAATAGTTTGTCGAGTCTGTTGGGTGGATTCGGGGGTGGTTTAAAGAGTTTTAAACTTAGTTTTATTAAGAATAGTGATTGGAAAAATACTTATAATTATTTTCTTGATGGCTTATGGTATAATGGTACTGGTCTATTATATGTGCCGGGTAGTAAGGCGTTATTAGTGTTGACTCCTTCATCCACATCCATGGATGTGGATGCTGTAGCTAAAGATTTTTCTAATAGACTTATGTTGGCTTTTATGAGGTATCAGGTGGACAATGGATCATACATATATTTATCTCCGTATAGTGACATAGTTTATAAGAGTAAATTACTAGGTTTCATAGATAATTTAGGCTATGCAGTAGCCAAGTGGACTCCAGTCACGAGAATGACTGACTTTGACTATTATAACATAACTTTATTGGCTGATGTTGATAATGGAGTTGCAGACCTATTTATTTCTTTTATCAATAGGAATCCTGGCGGTTTCAAGAATTTATTGGGTCAGATAGATTGGGAGCCTTATCCCAATGACACGAATACAGTGGATTTCACAATTTATTCAAGGTATATTATGTTATCTAAGATACCTAGTATATATAATGTTAGTTTGAGTGATTCTAAGACTCGCTTCATGATTATTAGTGGATCAACCTCTCCAGGGTCGAAGCTTAATCCCCTGGATATTGAGTTGAGGTTGGATTACCCACTGATAGTGGTCACTAGAGATTTTAATAGTACTGATTTTTCAGCTGGGGGGGTTTATGAGGTTTACCTCAAGATTGAGAATGTTGGTAAGGTGAGTGTAGGTAAGGTTGTTGTTAAGGAGTATCCGTGGTGGGATCAGCCCGGAGTATCTCTTGTATCTGGTGTTGTAGAGGGTAATGTAACTGATTTGAAGGGAGGTCAGAGTAGGATAATCAAATATGTTGTTAGGATTGAGAATTTGAGTCAAGATATTTATATAGGGTCTGCCAAGGCTATCGTTAAACTATCAAATAATCAATCATTAACATATTTTTCTCAGACTCAGTATATCCATTCAAATGGAGGCTTTATAGACCTTACTATGGATATTCCTAATGCGAAGGCTGAGCTAGGTAAGCCCTTCAATTATAAGCTGGTGGTTAAGAACAGAGGCTCTGTATCGGTTGATAATCTAATAGTAGGCGAGTATGTAATTGGCTCATTGGCTCCTGGAGAGGAGAGGATAGTGGAATCGAGTGTTAATGTGGAGTCGCCGTTGGACATAATCCTACCTGTTTTTGGTAAAGCTACTTATATGATTGGCTCGATGAATTTTAACATAACTTCTCCAGAAACCTATGTTGCCTATACTCCGAATAAAATATATTGGCCTTCTGTTAAGTTGGATGAACAACATTATATTAATAATAGTTTGCTTAATGTAACTGTATCTATTGAGAATGCTGGATTAGTAGATGCTACCGATGTAAGTGTCAAGGCTAATTTAGAAAGCATTATCTCTGATATAAAATACTCTGGTGGAGACTATTCACTAAATGACTCAAGTATAATTGTCCATGGGTTCGCGCTTGGAGTGGGTGCTAAAAAATCTTTCTCAGCTATTTTCAATGTTACGTCAAGTAAGCCATTCCTCTATCCAATTTTTGTGGTAAATGTGATGACACCATCTTATTCATATTCTATAGAGACTGGGGTGGATATTTACTATAATAATTCAGTTATAGTTAAATTAAGTTCCTCTGGAGGTAAGATGATAACGAAGTTCCCCTACTATATTAATGTTAGTTTGAGTAATAATGGTGATTACTCTATCTTCAATTATACTGTTTCGGCCGACTCCTTCTCCGAGGCTTTGAACGTGACATATGCTGGTAACAATGTTTCCATAGTATATGGTGGAGATAGTAAGACCGTTGATATCGTGGTTAGGTCTACTGAGGAGGGTAACTACTCCATAAATGGGGTTAAGGCATCATTTATTTATGGAGGTATTTTGAGGGAGGTTGTTTTAGGAGACTTTAATATAACTTTTGTATATGGTGTGAGGGTCTCGGTTCATTTGTCTCCAGCTGATGTTACTGAGGGTAAGACCTCGAGATTAGTGGTTAGGATCGAGAGTGACTGTGTTGATTGTATTGACTCGGTTAATTTAAATATTGTATTGCCTAGTGGCTTAGCTTTCAAAGGCGGTGGGACGGAGGTTAGTGAGGCCGTTGCATTATCTGGGGCTGGGTTTGAGAAAGATTATATTATTACTGGTCTTAAGCCAGGGGAGTATGTGATCAATATTTCCGTGGATTATGTATTTAATGGTGTTTATAAGGTTGTACTCGGTAGGGATGATATACCATCTACTAAATTGGTAGTTAGGGAGAATCTATTGGTCAGATATTATATTTACTTCGTAGTTGCTTTGGTAATTTCCTTGGTTGTTGCTTACCTTGTTAGGAGGACTGGATAATTTATCGTGAGTAGATTTAGGAGAATATATAGTGTTATGGATATTGTGAATCCTAGTATAAGTGAAGTTATCCAGACTTTGGACATATGAATTATATATCTAATATTGATTAGTTTTAATCTGCGGCTTAGGGAGGCGCCGATGAGTGATATTGTGAAGACTTGGGTTAAGGATATTGGTAAGCCGAATTGTGTGGCTATTTCAAGCATGATAAATGTGGATATTTGGCTCGATATGAGTGAGACTAGGCCTATATTATATATATTGAATGCTAACCCGGCTTCAAGACTTCCGGATAAATATTTCATACCGATTAAATATGATGCTGTTATACCCAATAGTAGAATTATGTCTCCATAAAATATTCTAAGATTCGGCGATACTATGGATATTATTAGTCCTATTGTGTTCGCACCGAATACATATGCTAGAAATAGTGTTGATATTATTGATATGATTTTCTCGATTGAGTAGCCTCCCCACCCCCTCAATAAATTTTTTCTAGTTATTATGTGGGATATTGCGGCTGATGATACTATACTTATTAGTGGGAGTGTTATCCATGCAGCTATAATCAGGAGGGTGTATTCGATGTCGAAGTTGTTTGAGGCTGCTAGGTTTATACCCCATACACCGGATATAATAGACATGTTTAGTGATATGGGTGTTCTATATATGTTTCCAATGAGTACTAGGAATGTGGTGCTAATTAATAATATTAATACTTCAATACCTGATAATTGGTATGCGGTATAGAATCTATTTAACTTCCAGCCTTCTGCTATTACACCTATCAATACTCCAAATAATATTGTTATTGTGGATAATTTCCTTATCTCCCCCAGTGATTTGAATGGGCCTCTAATGGTTCCTATGTTATTACCGGTTAGGAGTGTTATTGTAAATAATGTTAGGATTAGTAAGAGAATTTCTAGGATCATTTTTATCCAGTGTTACCCATGCATATATTGAATGGTGATGAGTAGCATATTTGATGCATCTTCGGTTAAATCTTGTATTTGGTCTACCATGTATATGAATTGAGTCAAGTATGAGAAATATGGTTCCCTGATTTTATCCCAGTTTCGATATATTTCGTCAATCATGTGGTGTTTAATATCGTCTCCCTCCTCCTCAATCTTTTCAACCTCCTCGGATAACTTTACTAAAGTTTCCCATTCATTGTTTATCGCGTATGTAACCATTTCATTTAGTTTTTCTAGCGCTTTAGATGTATATTTAAGATAATTCAATATTTCTTCCTCCACTTCTCTTGCTTTTTCACCTCTTAGTCTCTTAAAATATAATTTTCTATAGTCTTCTCCGGATAGGAAGTGTATCGTGTCTAGTATGTCGTCTATTATATCAATTAATTTTATTAGGTAATTTTGTAGGGGGACCATTACTGCCCCACCAAATATTAGTTTGGTTAGTTTTGAGACCGATAAATCTCCCCTCTTCTCCAGTCTCTCAATCTCTCCTCTATATAGTTTCTTATCCTCTTCTCCCTCTCTCTCAAATTGTTCAATAAGTAGGCTCAATGCTTTAATTGATAGTTCAATATGTTGTTTAATTGCTTTAAGCATGTCTTTTTCATGTGTTGATAGCAAGTCTTTTAATCTATCAAATATGTCCAATATACTCACCTAAGTCCTTGAAATTCTTCTTCTCCATTATCCTCTTTATTGGTTTCCAACTCTTTCTAATAATACTTAATTTCTCTATATCTTCTATTTTTAGGATGAATTCTTTTGTACGGGGGTCAGAGGGATAGCCGCTTCCGAAGTCCCCATATATTTTTTTCAGGTCATCTATTTCTCTATCTCTAATTATCTTCGCAACGATGCTTGCAGCCGATACTATTGTGTATTTTTCATCTGCTTTATGTTCAGATATTATGGTTACTTGGTTCTTGACTGGCCCTAGATATTTCTCGATTCTTTTTTTATATGATTCTTCTGATGCATCACATGCATCCACATATACCATCGATACTTTATGTTTTGTTAGGGCTTTCTTAATTATTTTTGATGTGTAGTATGCTTCCATTTCATTTAATCCGCCTTTGCCCAACACCCATTCATCTATTTCCTGAGCGTTTATCCTCTCTATATATATGTCTCTAGCTATGTTGTGTATATATTCATATAAAGTACTTCTCTTGAGTGGAGAGTATTTTTTGGAGTCTTTTTTGACCTGTTTATTTAATGTCTCTATTTGGCTGGGTGTGGCGATGACGCCGGCTATTATCATCGGACCTATTACTGGGCCACGCCCAGCTTCATCTATACCCATTATATAGATGGTGTCATCTATCACCTAACAATCCCCTCGACCTAATGTCCCTCCATATAATATATGGTATTGCTTCTCTATTATCCCTAGTCACCATATATAATTTTGTCTCTCTCTCTGTATAGAATAATTTATTTAGTTGCGTCGATATTCTATAGTGGACAGTCATTATAGCTGGTTTATCCGAGTCTAGGAGGTGTCTAATAGCTTCCTTGAATTTTATTGATGTCATCTCCATGGGTCCAATTTCATCTACCAATATTATGCTTACATTATTGTCTTTGAGGGAGTCGATTATGGATTTCACTCCGATTTCCTCTAGGTTTTTTAGGTTTACTCTGTATTTTCCGATGGATGGTCCATTTGGCTGCTTTATGTGGGCTAGTATACCCTCTTTATTCGTATTTAGTGATTTTATTGTGAACCCGACTCTAACGCCTCCCTCCCTAATTTCATAGGTTATGAATCCACCGGGATTATATCCGTATAGTTTAAGTGTTTCATATAATCTGTTGATAATTGTTGTTTTACCGACTCCTGGAGGTCCAGTTATAAATATCTTTATCATGTCAATAATCATAATAACGTCTGGTATATAATATATAGATTCTTAGGTGTGGTGATTAAGAATTGGGTATGAGATACTTGTATGAGGGTGCTGCTAGGTTTGTGGTGGATGACTCAGTGTTTTATAATCCTTATGCAAGGTTTAGTAGGTCTTTGGGGATTCCTGTATTGGTTTGTGAGGCTAAGTTGAGGGGGAGGGATATAGTGGTTGGTGATGTGATGGCTGCTACTGGTGTGAGGGGAATTAGATATTATTTGGAGTCGGCTTCTGTATCGGAGGTGTGGTTTAACGATAGATCTAGAGCCGCTTATGAGAATATTAGGAGGAATGTGGTTGATAATGGGGTTAGGGCTAAGGTTTTTAATCTTGATGTTAGGAGTTTTTTGTTTTCCGATGGGTTGTATAGGCTTGATTTTATTGACTTGGATCCATTTGGGTCTCCGGCACCCTATATAGATGCCCTTGTTTCCTCCGTTAGGAAGGGTGGTTTGGTGGCTATAACTGCTACTGATTTAACTGCCTTGTGTGGATTATATCCCTCTGCTGCATTTAGAAAGTATGCTTCATTAGTTAGGAAAACTTGGTTTTGCCACGAGGCTGCTTTAAGGATATTGATTAAATCTGTTCTTGACTCCGCTGGTAGGCATGGTAGATACATTAAGCCTGTGCTGAGTGTTTTTTCCGAGCAGTATGCAAGAATATATGTTAGGGTTTTCGAGGGGAGGTTGCGTTTTCCATATGAGTATATTGGCTATATTATATTGAGTGGAGATAAGGTTAATGTATATTCTTTGATGAGGCTTGGAGAGGGGTTGCATATTCCTTCTGGATCAATTATTTTAGGTCCTCTATGGATAGGGCCTCTTCATGATAAAGAGTTTATTAGGATGATCTTGGATGGTGAGCTTTATAACTATATTTTAGTTGGTGAGGATAGGGATAGGGCTAAGGAATTGTTTAACATATTAATGGAGGAGGCTGATTTCCCCCCATATTATTTTGATCTTCATGCTATATGTTCTAGGTTGAGAAGATCTCCTCCACGTTTGAAGGTTGTTATGGATAGGTTGGTTGAGTTGGGTTATAGGGTTGGGCGGACCCATTTCTCTCCTTATGGTTTTAAGTCTGATTGTTCTCTCGATGTTTTAATGAAGGTTTTGCGGTCTTTACCTAGATAATTTAGTCCAATTATGTAGAATTCTGCGCTTCTTTTTCTAGATGCTTTTGGTTTGTATTTTGCAACCCATTTGAACCGTCTCTTAACCATCTTAATTATCCTATCTGAGTATCTGCCTTCAAATGATTTTATTACGGCCGTCCCTCCCTTTCTTAGGAATCTATCTATGTATCTCATGGTGACCTTATTATAGTCATAGATTTTCTCGGTGTCTAATTCCCATATTCCTGTTATGTTTGGGGAGAGGTCGCTGACCAAGACATCAACTTTATTTTCTTTAATCATCTTACTTATTTTTTCAATGGTTTCTTTTTTGAATACATCTCCTTTTATTGTTGTAATGTTTGGCCTATCCGGGAACTCAGCAATTTCTCTAATATCTATTCCATAGACGTGTCCATCATATCCGATCTTACTGGATATATATTGTAACCATCCGCCTGGATACGCTCCTAGGTCTATAACTAAGTCTCCAGTTTTTAATATATTGAATCTTCTATCTATATCCATGAGTTTAAAGTAGGCTCTACTTCTTACACCTATTTTCCTTGCTTTTTCTCTATAGGGATCTCTTTCCCTTCTTTTTCTAACCCAGTCTTTCATAATGCCAATCTTAGTTATTCATTGAGGTGTTCTTTATATTTTTCTAATGCCCATTCAATGATATATGGACATTTATATATATAGTCTGGATATCTTGCTGAGCAATCTTCCTTATATTCACATTTAATGCAGTATATTTCTTTAATAAAGTCAATTGCTTTCCTCCTATTTTTGGCTATCAAAATTTTTTTCCTTAGCTGTGTTTCATTATCTTTTTCTTCTATAGATACTTTTGTCTCGTTTTTCATCATATATTTCACTACTCTTATTAGACAAGTATTAAAATGCATCTAATACATTGTCTATTAAATAAATAATAGTTTCTATAGGTAATAAATTCATATTTATTTAAAGTAGTACCTCAAAATATACATTTAACATTATTTCTTTAACCATATTTCTTAGTGGGACTGATGATATTCCTACAATACTAGCTATTTTATCTTGACTGACATTGTAGCCATATATTTTATATGCTATATATGCTATTGACGCTATTATTGTTTTCTTGGTTTTACCTACACCTATCTTTTTTTCTTTTACGGCTTTGTGAATCTTTCTTATTAATTCATTTACTTTTTTATCTCTACCCAACTCCCTCCAAATTTTATTTAATATTTCCCTCTCTTCATCCTCATACCTTGGCATTATTTTTATATCAAGTTTCTTCATAATATCCTTGGTAATTCTTCTAATGTCCCTCACGGATAATTTTAGTTTCTTTGCTACTGAGTAAATTTCTTTTGATGATAATGGATATATTTTGTTTATTTTTGTGGAGAGGTATAGTAGGGATAAAGCTAGTTCCCTCTTTCTTCTCCTAATCTTTCTTCCACTTCTCCCAATATATCTCTTCAATATTTTCTTTGCTAATTGAATATCCACTTCTTTTACTGTGGGGAAGAATCTTCGTAGATTTTCTAACTCTAAATACATTTCTTCCAAGTATTTTTCTAGGGGTAATTTAATCCTTGTTTTAATATCCATTAATTCACCATCTACCTTTCTTCCTATTGTTTTTCTCTCGGTTTTTTGGAAGGGCGGGTCCATCCTAATACTCATTGATATTTCCATTACATAGCCGCATGTAGTACATATATATGAATTGTTTAGTCTGTCGTAGTTGAATCTCTTGCCTCCGCATATTGGACATTCTTCGTCTATGCTCATCGTCCCCTCCTCCTCTTTTTTAAGTAGTAGACTTCTGCTCCGATGAGTTTCTCCGGCTTGTTGACTAGTGGTTTTACAACTAGGTATGGTTTATTGATTGGGCCGATGACATCGATTACTTCACCTATCACTCTGCCCTTTGCATCTACAAGTTTGTCTTCTGGCAGTATTTTTTCTTCTGCTTCGATGACAAAGACTTTGTATTTTGTGTAGTGTACTATTTTTCCGGCTTTCTTCATAATTATCTCTTCTCCATATTAGGATAGAAATGTATTTTTGATGGTGCTAATAATATTTATATTATTGTATTGAAAATAAATCTAAAGGTTACTTTCCTCCCCTTATCCTCCTAAGTTCTCTAGCTATCTCTTTAATAGCCTTATATTTGGAATCTTTCTTTTGTATAACTATATATCCGGAATCTTCTACCCACCATAGCGACGGATATTTTGCCTTCCTAATTGATATTGGTTTATATCCTGCTCTTCTCGCCGCTTCCTGTAATTCATTTAACGTCGGCTTTGGTATGGCTTTATTTTTTGATATTTTTCTACCTCTGCTTCTAGGTATATTTTGGTCGAAGTATACTGTCCAAATCACATATCCATCTTTTAGCCTCATTTTTACCTCATTATTTTTCTATTGCTTTTACTAGTTTTGCATTTATGACCCCGTCTTGGCCTGGTCTAGATGTTACTATTGCTTCTCCGTGTTCGGTCTCTATTATTGCTCCTTTTGTGATTACACCCCTCCTACTATAGTCTCTATTTGATGGATTTGATAATACCCTCAGTATTCTTGTTTTTACGACTTTATTTTCGTTGGGTATATATAGATTTGCATATTGTTCCCTAAATACCCTTATTTTTATGTTTCCTCCCTTAACTCTCTCTACTTTTATCTTGGTTTCTCCTAGTATGGTTTCTGTCGGTGTGCCGCCTCTTTCATACTTTCGTTTCTTTCTCCATATTCTCCTTCTTCCTCCAGTCTTTTTTCGTTTATGTAGGTCCCAATGCCATTGAACCATTTGTATACACCTTTATGTACTTATTATACGTAGATTACTTTGCCTATATTTAAATATCTATTTTCTCCTTCTTCTTTTTCTTATTATTAGTGGCTCGGCCTCTTTCCTAATCTCTACTATATAGCCTTGCTCTGTCTTTCTCCTTGAAACTAATCCTAATCTAATGAATTTCTTTACGTCTTTATATGTTCTTGATCCAAATATGTTGCTTAATTCACTCATTTTAACCCTTTTGTTTACATAAATATATGCTAATACCTCGAGTTGTTTGTTGGTTAGGGGTGGGGGATGTAAGTATCCGCTTATTTTCTCGATGTATTTCTCGTCTATTTTTGGGTAGAAGTATTCTCCCCTCCTCACGATTTTGACTCCATACATCTTTTGTCTAAAGTTTTCCATGTAGAGATTCATGATTTTTTTGGCCTCTTTCTTATCTTTAATCTCCAGTAGCTTCATTATGCTGTTTATACTAATAGGTCGTGTTGTTGCAAAGAATAGGGCGTCTAGTAATCCCTCTAATTTCCTACTCAATTTTTTTGATGATGATGTCTTTTGCAACGCCATCCTCCTCCACTATATCCACATCTATTTTCCCATCCATGTAGAGAAATATTATGGCGAAGAATATTATGTAGGGTGTATATTGGGTTAATGTTTCGATTATTTCTAGTAGCGATATTTGGGGTTTAATTATTTTGAATGCGTCATTTAGGATTCTCCATATTTCCTGTATCCTCTCTTCACTTAAGATAGTCTCTGTGTAATAATTTGTTAATATGTCTACTTCATCTTGGTCTGAGAGGCCTGCTTTCATACTCATTCTTTTCTCAAGTATTTCACTTAATTTATTTATGATATCGCTGAGGTCTATAATTGGTTTACCTATTAGGTGTGCGACCTCGATCTCAGGTAGTAAAATATTTTTTTCCACCTCTGTCTCGGCTCTTCTTTTCTTAAATGGTTTAGTTATGTTTTCTATGGTCTCCACTTTTCTCTTAAAGACTAATGATGAATTGTCTGCTGCGTATCCGGCTAAAATATAATTTAATCCATTTTTATCGAAATACTCTAGTATTTTCTCTATCTCTTTCTTTAGATCTATTTTCCATGGATTTATCTTCATCAGTTTATCTCTGTCTTCTAGTATTATTGGTAGGTCTTCTACACTCATTTACTTCACCACCCTGAATAATTCTGTGTTTGGTATAACTACTGGGCGGGAAACTCCTCTGCGGAAAAATATTCCTATTAGGTGGTCTGATATTCTGGGTAGGGCCTCGTCCCTGGGTAATGTTACGTATATGATTTGGCTCTCTGTCTTTTGGAGTTCTAGGGCTGACGCGAACTTATTCAGGTTACGTGGGTCTATATGTGCATCAATTTCATCTAGTAGGAATACGACGTTCCCTGGTATGGAATAAACGGATAGTAGAAATAGTATGATGAATAGTGATTTCTCCCCTCCACTGGCTGATATTACTGGGAGTTGTGGTTTATCCCTTAACTTTACATATACTGCCAAACCACTATCTATATCCTCTGGATCCTCTAGTTCTATATATACTTCTGAATCGGGGAAGACGTGATTAATTAGTCTGGTGAATTTCTCCTTGATCTTTGTGAAGCCTTCTCTAAATGTCCTCTCCTTCTCCATCTCAATCTCTCTAATAAAATCTAGGATCGCCTCTTTTTCCTCCTCTAGTTTCGCCCGGTTTATTGTGAATAGTTTGTATGGCTCATATTTTTCTCTATATTCAATATAGGCTGTGGGTGAGGGGTAGTGGGCCTCTTTCTCAAAGCTTTTTAATTCTTCATCGACTTCTTGCTGCAGTAACTCTAAAGTCTCGATGTTTGTCTCTTTATTTGAGAGTTCCTCTATTGTATATCCAAGTTTCAATATAGTGTCTTCATTGTGTATTAGCCTAGTCTTCAATGTTTTGATTTTGTATGTTAATCTGGTCTCTATTTCCTTTAGGTCTGATAGTTTTTCATTGGCTTTTTTCCATTTGCCATATAGTTGATTCTTTAGTGAATTCAGTTTCTCTAGTTTATCCTCTATTGCTTTGATTTCTTCATTGAATTTATTGAGTTGGGATTCGCTTTCCTTCTTATTCCTCTCTAATATTTTTAGCGTGTTTTTTAGATTATTTATCTCCCTATCTATGTTTTTTATCCTTGTTTTCACTTCACTTCTTCTTTTCTTGAGTCTTGCTTTCTTCTCCTTTGTCGACAATATTGATTTTTTTATTAATTCTATATTGGCATTATTTTTACTAATTAAATTATTTATATTATTTATTTTTGTGTTTATTTCGGTTATTTCATTTGTATAATCCGCCATCTTTTTATAAATAGTGTTTATTTTATTTTCTATTGTTCTAATTTCATCTAATGGTGTTTTATCGATCTTTCTTCTATTTTTTTCTTTCGATAGGTCTTTCTCTATCTCTTTTACCTTGTTGCGATAGAATTTCTCTAGGTCTTTCATGTATCCTATTGATGTCTTTATGAGTTCTATAGATTGTTTTAGTCTGGTGTACTCACTTGTGGCTTCTGTTATATCGTCTATTAGTTTCTCTCTTTCTTCATTTAGTTTATCTAGATCTTCTCTCCTTAGGTCTATCATTCGTTTAAATTGGTGGTATATTTCTTCTATTTTGGATATGTCTTCATCTATGACCATTCTTTTCCTTCCTTCGTATATCCAGTTGTCTGGTGTGATTATGAACTCTCCTTTCCTACTGATTATTCCATGTCCCTCATCTAGGAGTTTTATACCTTCTTCAAGATCTGATGTTATTATCAAGTCCCCAAATAGAGAGTTTACTAGTGGTTTTAGTTTTCTATAGTTCTTTATTTTTAATATGTTTATCACACTTCTTTCATGGATTTTTTCTTCGTTGGACATGTATTTGGTTATTGGTTTGATAACGACTTTCTTTTTTATTGACTCCGATAGTTTAAATAATTTTTTTGCTGTTGCCTCGTCATATACTATGATGCTGTACCATTCTCTTCCTAGGTATCTTCTTAGGATGTTGATGATTTCTTTTGGTCCATTTATAAAGTTGGATAGTATTCCCAACACTCCTTTTAAGTTCATATCTTTGGCTATCTTCAGTACGTATTCTGCATTATTCTTAAATTCTATGTTTCTGATTTCCTCCTCCTTTCTAAGTTTCTCAATATATCTCTCTACTTTATTTAATAATTTTTCTGCGTCTCTTATCTCCCTCTTTAACTCTCTATATCTATTGTCTTTTTTCTCCTTCTCTTTCCTTAGCTTCTTTAGTTTATTGTCTAGTTCTGTCTTCATTTGGCTTAATTTCTCGATTCTCTCTTCGAATTTTTTTATTGTATCTAGATATTTTCTTCTCTTGTCTTCTAGCTGCTTCTTCTTGTCTATATATAAGTCTTTTATTTTTTCGATGGCTATTATCTCCGCTTCTTCCTTAATATGCGTCTTCAATATATTCTCTTTCTCCTCCTCTAGTTTCTCTTTCTTTTCAATTATTTGGTCTAACTCTTCTCTCAATTTATTTATCTTATTTTCTAGTTTTTCTTTCTCTTTATATAGGCTATTTAACTCTGTTTGGTTTCTTCTATTTGCTTGATTTAGTTCTTTTAGTGTGGCTGCGTATGTAGCTACTTCGAGTTTTATATTTTCTAAATCTTTATCTATCTGGGATATCTCATCTAGATATCTCTCTTTGTCATCTGTAAGTCTCTTTATTTTATCTTGTGTAGTAGTTATATTGATATTTACATCTGAATATTCTTTGAGTAGTTGTTGATATTCTTCTCTGCCCTTTAATTTCTCTCTTAGCTTCCCCATCTTTGCATCGATTTTAGTTATTTTCTCCTCTATTTTCTCCATTCTCTTGTTTAGTTTCTCCTTTATATTCTCTAATTCATTTATTTTCTTCGTGTATTTTGTTAGTTTGGGCCTTATTTTCTTATTTTCATTGACTATTAAATAGCCTTTTATTCTTCTTGATATCTTATCTAAATTATTCTTTCTATCGTATGATATCATTTGAGCCATTAGTGTATATATTACTTCCTTCATGATCTCTTGTTTTTCCTTTATATTCTCCAGTTTGGCCTCGGCTTTCTCAAGTTTCTCTAGGGCCTCCTGCTTTTTGATATTAAATTCTTTTATTCCTAATGCATCGTCTACGATGTCTTTTAAATCTCTTGATGTTATATTTGCTTTGCTTATTATTCCTCCTTGGGGGATATATACATGGTGTAGTCCCCTGTATCCTAATGTGGCTAGTTTTGATATGTATACTCCTCTACTCACTCTTTTTCTATTATAGTAATATGCATGGGTATTGTTATTTGCATTATATATTCTTTTGAAGATATGCTCATCTCCATTCTGGTCCTCGATTATTATTGTTACGGATAGTGTTTTTGCTGAGTTTCTTGAGTCTGCTGGGAGGAGGTCCTTATATTTATATGCTCTGAATACCTTCATACTTCTTTCTCCTAATCCATATAATATTGCTTCTATGAGGTTTGATTTGCCGGAGCCGTTTGGACCAACTATTATGTTGAGTTGGGGGTGAAATTTTATTCTAGCATTTTTATATGTTTTGTAGTTGTTTATACGTATCTCTTTGATATACGTTCTCATTCTTCTCTAAATAAGTATCCTTTTAGATATATATTAAATAAATGTACCTTTCATCTTCTATAATTTATTGACACTTGTATTTGTTAATCCTGCATATTTGAGTATTTTATTGATTTTTTTCCAATGGCCTCCTCTCCAGTAATATTTGTCACAGTTTTTGCAGTATAGGATTATTTTATGTTTCTCCTTGACTTTTGGGGGGACTTTCTTAATATTTGTTGCTTTAACTAGTTTTTGGTTGCATATTGGGCATCTATATTCGAGTTTTGGGATGTATTCATTTAGATTATATTTATCAACTATTTTCTTTAATTTCTCCTCTAATCTTACTTGCTCGATGTAATGTGTCTCGACCCCTCTGTATATTGCTTTTTTGAATAGTTCTTTATCGGATGTGAGTAGTATTCTATTCTCTTTATCCGCTATTTCAATTAACTTATCGTCTAGTTTGTCTCCCTTTAGGTAGATGCAGTCGAATCCAATTATCCTTAGCCATCTGGCTATATCTCCATTCATCTCGTCAGCTATGAATTTAGGTGTCTCCATATCCTATCCTACCATTAAATTAGTTTATTATTTATCATGTATCTTATTATGTTGCTTCTAGATATGAGGCCCACGGCTTTATTATTGTCGGTTATGGGTATGATGTGTTGGTTAGTGGTAATTATAATATTTAGAGCTTCTTTGATGCTGGATTCATTTGTAAGTATATTTATATCTTTCCTCATAACTTCAGCTACATATATTTCCTTTACTACGCTCTCCCAGTGGGGGGTTGGATTTATTTTTCTAATTGTGAATAGGGTTTTGGCAACGTCATATACTTTAAGTATGCCTACAGGCACTCCATCATCAATTACCACTAGGTTGCTAAAGCCTGTTCCCATGAATTTGC
This sequence comes from Candidatus Geothermarchaeota archaeon, assembly GCA_015523725.1. Taxonomy (GTDB): domain Archaea; phylum Thermoproteota; class Nitrososphaeria; order Geothermarchaeales; family JDFR-13; genus WAMZ01. Next base: position 37,618 of record WAJV01000107.1, on the reverse strand, counting down.
TTAGTGCGAGTGATAGCTTGTCAAAGAGCCTGATTTTTCCTTTTATCTGTGTAGTTAATAGTGTAACTGGCTGGTTTATAAGGTCTTCATATCTATATAGTAGGCTTATTATATCTTCCTTTGTTATAACACCTATTATTTCATCATTCTCTACTATGGGCATTGAGCTGTATCCTTTGGTTAGGAAGTTTTTTGCGACAAATTTTAGGTCCATCTCTTTATTGGCGGTTTCAACGGGTGTTGTTGCGGCGCTTGCTACTGATGTATTATATGGTTCGAATTTCTTAATTTTGGTTCTTGATAGTCTGTAGAATATATCGTATTCTGTTATTATGCCGTATGGCTTTTTATCACCCTTATGTTTTACTACTATTAGTTTATTTATGTTTTCTCTAGCCATCCTTGCAAGTGCTTCCTTGATCCTTGCATCCTTCTCTATTATTGAGTATCTTGTATTCATCACTTTTTTTACTTTCATCTTAAAAAATAATATTGCATGACTTATAGTTATAATATGTTTAGTTTTGGGGTGTTGATGTTGGCTACTTTATCTGTATTGGGTATTGAGGCATATAGTTTATTGGATTTGATTAGGCTTCATGTTAATGTCAAAGGGGAGAAGCCGGGTCTGATTTCTTATCCCTCTGGTGAGGGGCGTTATATAATTGGTTTTTATCTACCTTCTTTCGTGAAGACTCCTAAGCTGGCTTTTATACATACTGTGATAGGTTCCAAACCCCCGAATGTATATACTTATAGGGTTGATGAGGCTGAGGTTTTGGAGGAGGGGTATGAAGATATTGTGTCCGGTATATATATCCCTGTTTCTTATTTATTTGGTGAGCCGCATAATTGTGTTTTCGATTTGGGTGATGCCTCCAATTTGTCGTATGTTAAGGTTAGTGATTTAAGGTCTCTATTGGTTATAGCTAATTCGATATATTTTGAGTTGGGTGAGATACCCTATATATGGTTTGATGTAAGTAATGGTGTGTATGTTTTGAATGTTTTTATATCTGATCATGATTTGGCTGGAAATATCTTTTTTTATGTGACTGGTGAGGAGTATAAGGGTCCATATTTATATTTAAAGAGTGATTTTGGGGATGTTGGTGTTGATGATGTGCCTAAAAGGGTTGAGAGGAAGTATGTTCAGGTCATTAGGGTGAATAGGATTCCTTATTTGGCGGGGAGGGATTTGGATTAGATTGAACTAATTTTCTTGGCTCTGACCATTGCATGGTCTTTTTCATATGGTGCTAAGTCTACTATTTCTAATATTTTGAATCCGTTGTTTTTAAGTTTGTTCAGTTCTTCTTGATATATTTCCTTAGGCTCCCTTGATGCATCTATGCTTCTTGCTTTAATGGCTAGGAATAATTCTCCACCTTTTTTTAGATATATTTTTGAGTTGTTTATTGCTATCTCTGTTTGATCTGGTTGGGCTACGTCACAATAGACCATGTCCACGTATCCATGGATTACGTATTTGTATTGTTCTGGTATTCTTGCATCATAGAATAATGGTATTATGTTGTCTCGGTGTTTGGCCACTCTGTTTATGTATTCAAGCATGACTCTTGGGGCGACTTCAACTCCATAAATTATGCCTTCTTCTTCGATTATGTCTGATATATGGCTTACGGTTGTTCCTGTTGACATTCCTAGGTATAGGATTTTCCTTGCGCTATTTAGTATTTTTATATCCATCTTTTTTAGGTAGGCGGCTGATAATTTACTTTTGTAGGGAATCCATTCTCTTAGTTCGCCGTATTTTGTTTTGAATAGTCTTTCTTTATAATAGGTTATTCCTGGGGTTAGGTTTTTGGTGGCTAGGTATTTCTTATCATTTATCTTTATTAGGTATGTATTTTTTATATCCATTTTTTCTATCTCCATCTCCCTCTCCTCCTTTTTTTCTTAGCTACTTTTTTCTTGGGGGCTTTTTTCCTTATTTCTTCAACTTTTTTTCTTACTTCCTCCGCAAGTTTGTCTCCTATGTATTCTCCTCCGAATACATCTGTTCTCACCGCTATTGCTATTTTTCCAGCTAGTAATCTAGCTATTTTTCCTCTAACACTCTTTGGTGATTGGTTTATATATGGGTGTTGGAATATTATGCCGTGTTTGGGTGGTTTACCTCCTTTTCTTAGGGCTATGAATAGTGCTTTTTCCGCTCCTAGCAGTTGTATGGTGCTGGCTGGGAACATGGCTAGTTTTCTAAGGCTTCCTGCTTTAGCTATTAGGCGTGCGGTTAATTTTGGTCCTATTATGGCTGCTGTGTTTGGTGCTACTTCCTCAACTAGTGTTGTTATGTGCTCCTCAATGTTCTCTCTCTCCTTAATCATGGTTTTTAGTAATTCGGCTTGCTGCATTATGATGGTTAGTTCGTTTTTATTTAATTCTGCTCCACTGCTTTCTTTTGCCGCTTCAATTATTTCCAATATCCTGTTCTTCGAGTATCCGAATTTTGATAATTCTTTTTCACTGAATTTTTCTTTGTAGCCTATGGATGCTATTAGATTGGCGTAGCTGTCTATCTTCTTAACTATTTTTGATAGTTCCGGGAAATATATTCCATACCATTCTCTTAATCTCTCGTATATTATGTTAATCATCTCGGTATATTCGTCATATGCATTTATTGCTTGGATTATTAGGAGGTCTTTATTAGATAATTCTTCTCTTAGTTTTAGTTCTGTGTATTTAGTCATTACTTCTTTGTAGAGGTTGTTGATCTCTTGTTTATCCATATTCAATATTTTTTGGATGTGTTCGGTTGGGTCTTCAAATTGTTTAATTGGTTTTATCTTGGTTGTCTCCATGTTTTTCCTTATTATGTCTCTTAGTTGTGGTGAGTCAACCATTATTTCTTTATCCTTGATTAATTTCCTTATTTTATTTGGTAGTTTATATGTTCCTCTATGGATTTCATATAGTGCCTTAGCCATTTCATCTACATTATTCCCGAAGCTTATGAATCTTGTTTCTCTATTTTTTAGTAGTAGGCCTATTGGAGTTAAGTATATTCTCATAATTTATCCCCCAATATACATAATATAAAAATCTATTTTCCATTAGATAAACATAGTTTATTATTGTTTCTCTACTTATATTTAGAGACTATTTTTAATACTGTATTTATATCTATGCCGGTTAACATGCATACGATTTTTATGCCGCGGGTTACGTATCTATGTTTTGGTAGGCTTAGGTATAGGGATGCTACTTCCTCTGGTTTTATGAACCTGAGTAATCTAATCATTAGTAGGTAGATTATTGTTGGTGCTATTACGTATATGGGTAGTAGGTCTATTCTATGGATATAGTTCCATAGGATTAGTCCCGCTGCTGCACTTATTCCGGCTGATATAGCTGATTTACCGTATGCTATATAATCAATTTTTATGTTTATTAGTTTTATTCCTATTGCTAGTAAGATTATGTTGGTTGATATGACTAGTAGGGCTCTTCCAAGTCCTGTTGATAAATAACCTATCTTTGGGTAGAGTATTATCATTATGAATATGTCTAGGATTGTTGCTAATAGTATTGTGGCCATTAGTTCATTGTTTCTGTCTACTGCTATGAATGTGCTTTGTAGTATGGGGTTCAGTGGACCTAGCCATAGGCCTATGCACATTATTTGGAATATGGGGGCTGCCGCTATGTATTGGGGGCCTGCTAAGAGGATTATGAATGGCTCTGCTAATACGGCTGCTAGTAAAAATATTGGTGATATGAAGATGAATACGTATCTGCTTATGTCATGTAGGCTTTCTCCTATTGAGTTGAATCCGTTTATGTGGAATTCTTCTGATAGGTGGGGTAGTATGCTTGATTGGACTGCTTGGTATATGCTTGTGAGGAACATTACTCCTACTGATGCTATGTAGAAGAATGCTACTATGTCTAGTCCAAGTATTGTGGAGGCTATCCTATCTCCATATTCGGCTGCAGATAATATTATATCCGTTATGAATAGTGGTGAGGCTTTTTTTAGTATATTTATGCTGCTATATCCTTTTATGCTGGGTGGAAATTTATCTATCAATTTTCTTATTGTGTAGAAGGTGGTGATTGCCTCCCCTATTATCCATGATATAAGTATTCCACTTACTCCATATCCATTTATTAATAAATATACCATCAATAGTCTATAGGTTGTGTATCCTACTGAGTAGTATAGTGTTTCGTAATGGAATAGGTGTAGGGCCTCTAGGCCTGATGATACTGTGTTCCTGATTGAGAATAGGATTAGGAGGAGTGTGAATAGAATAAATCCATTTGATGTATTGACTTCATTGAATATTCCTAGTTTATCATATAGGTAGGATGCACCTATTCCGAGTAAAATGGTTGATGGTAGGGATAATAATATGGTTTTCCAATATATTCCACTTGCCACTCTATCTTCATTGTGTGCCATTGATCCAGCTATTAGTCTAATCGCCACCTTCTTCATACCGAAGTTGGATGACAGGCCTATTAGGTAGACGGTTGATACCAGTAATCCATATACACCCATCTCGGTTGGGCTAAGGATTCTCGATATGACGCCGAATGTTATTAGGGTTATTATATATGTAGTTATTTGCTGCATCATTATGGAGCTGAAGCTTTTTAGAAGCCGGAAATTCACTTTTTTTATTACTGGCATGGCGTCATACAGCCCCTAGCCCAACCATTTAACAACAAAACTCTTTACACAAAATTAATAAATATGGATATAAATAATCATAAGTCCCGAAACTAATCAATTTAGGATTGAACCAACACCAAAACAATCATTATACTCACAGTCTAAAACCTAATTATCCAGTAAAACCCCCATGGATAAAAAAATCTTCGCATTAGGTGTACACGGAGACCTAGATATATATCGACCCACCTATTTAAAAATAAATCTGCAACCTGTTTATCGAACAAACAATCCCAATATAGATAAGTATTTAAGCGTTAGGGAATATGCCCAAGAAATAATTTTAGTCAGGCGGTGGCATAGGCATCCAAAAGACTGGAGGGATGGGAATTGGTGTATGACCCAGAGACATACTATAAAGCTATTGAACTAAGGAACAAGGGATATCGAATCAAGGAGATAGCGAAAGCGCTGGGAGTGAAATACGATACATTAAGAGGCTGGTTCTATCATGGAAAGAAACCTAAAGGAGCTGAGAAGAAAGAAGTAAAAAGATACAAGAAAAGCTATGAACCAGAAATATACTACGAAATAATAAAACTTTGGAACCAAGGATTAAAACTGAAGGAGATAAAGGAAAGATATCCGGATATTCCATTGAGAACATTGAAAAACTGGATACAAGGAATAAGAAAGCCATACAAAGCGAAAAAGCTAAGGATCAAAAGGAAAAGAAAGCTATACAATTATAATAAAAAAGAAATCATTAGAGAGATATTACAAGGAAAGTCTACAAAAGAAATTGTTAAGAAATATCATATAACGGCCGAAGTTGTATATAACTTAAAGAAAAGGCATAATCTAGTGGTACATCACACAAAGAATCACTATGACTTCAATACCGCCTTAGAGCTTAATGATGAATTAAAGGCGTATTTAATTGGGTTGCTAGATGACATAGGGATAAATAAGCACGTCAACTACTATGAGCTTAAATTGACAACGACGCATATAACATATCTAGGGCTAATAAAAAAGATATTCAAGAATTTTCCTTATAATCTAAGATTTGCAAAGCGAATGAGAAAATATAGAAAACAGTTACGAGAGATTTATGAGACTGAAGTAAGAATAGCAATGCCGCCATATGACTATTTAGTAAAAAGAAGAGGAAGAAGACGATGGATTGAGTGGGCTGTTAATAATTATTTCATAAATTTCTTAGCAGGGTTAATGGATGCAGATGGAAGTATAATGATTTCAAAAAAGGGAGAATATATATTAACGATAACAAATAGTAAAAAATATCTCATAGATATTGTCAAAAACGAGTTTATAAAATTAGGGCTGAATCCAATAATAAGGTTCAATAAAAGAACCAAGTGCTATCAAATACAGATAAGAAGAAAAAGTGAAGTAAGATGGCTTCTAAGGCAGTTAATGCTAAAACACCCAGAGAAGGTATTTCTAAAACATCTAATACTATCTAATAAATTCGATGTTAGAGAAAAGCATAAAATTTATAGGAAATATAGAAGCCATGTTAAACAGAGGTCACAAAGATGGATCAAAGGAGAGTATGGACTAAGCCTACTGAGATACTACCCCCCTCTCCCTCTTCTCGGCAATTTATCGTAAAAACTTATAAACAATGAAGCAAATATTAAAAACAGAGAGAAAAGGTGGGGACACATGGGCACGCACGGCTCACTCACAAAAGCAGGAAAGGTTCGTTCTTTGACTCCTAAGATTGATCCTTCTCCTAGGGCTCCGACTAATCCTAGGAGGAGGAATAGGGTTAATTATAGGAAGAGGGTTTTGTTGAATAGGCCTCCTGGTCAGTGGCGGCCTAGGTAGGGTGGTTTGTTTATTTTGTTTTGTTTATTTTTAGTGTTGTTTTGATTGGGTTGGTTAGGCAGTATATTGCTGGGCATCTGTTTTTTGTTAGTTGTTCTAGGTTTTTTATTTTGTCTTCGTTGGCGTCTGTTTCTATTTGGATTTCTAGTTGTATTTCTTGTACTGTGGGGGCGTCTGACAATCCCAGTGGTCTCGAGAAGTTTATTTTATTCGTGATGGATACCTTCATTTTATTTAGTTTTATTCCCTGTGTAGCCGCTATTGTGGCTAATGTGGCTGCTGTACATGATGCCACTCCATATAGGCAGTAATGTATTGGACTCGGCCTCACCCCACTTCCACCTAGTTGGATGGGTTGGTCGGCCTCTAGTTGAAACTCTCCCTCACTGGTTGATATGGTTGCCTTAAATTGTGGACCCTCTTCTTCATCTAGTATCCATTCACCCTCTACCCTAGTGGTTTTTATAGCCGCCTCCGGATTCTCTTTAATGTATTCAACTGTCTTCATCAGATTCTCTAGATTTATCCTATTTAATGACTTCATCTCCATTTATCACGGGATAAATAAATTGTCTATATGATATTTATTGTTAGACATTTTCCTAGGATATGTGGTATTAACAATTTTTTGAGTAAATATATAAAGATGTATTCAGGAGAAAGGATACGTCATAAAAATTGCATGGGCCCATTGATTGAATCAAATAAATAGTTTCTCATCATGGCTATACATTAATCAAAAATTTTTTTATAAAGATGTATAGTTGGATTCCAGCATTATCTATTCCTATACATTGTGAGGTTTTTGATGATGTCGAATACGGATAATAAACTTTTTTTGAGGTATTTTATAGTCTTGGTGTTCGGTGTTCTTATCGGCGCTGGAGGACTGGCTCTATATCTGGTGCCACAGTTAAATAATATTAGTTCTAAGGTCGGTGAGTTGAAGAGCATTAATAATCAATTAAGCTCTGAGGTAGATAATTTGAAGAGTGTTAATGACGCCCTTGGAGCAAAGGTTAAGTCATTGAGTGATAGGGTCGCTGAGTTAAGTGTTAGGAGTGTCTCTGTCTCCCAGGAAGAAGGGAAGATTGTTTACTGGATTTTGCCAGGGTTTAGGAGGCTCAGCCCCAGCGTATTCGGGACCCCCGATAACCCCATGTTCGGGAATGATAGGTTGGAGTGGGCTATCAACGTATCCTCAAGACTCCCGCAACCCCTAGGCTCAAGTGTTCCAGAATTGCTTCGTAAACTACCTTTCTTAGTGGCGGCTCCCGAGGAGATGAGGGGCTTCTCACCAGAGGGTGATTATATCCTTAAAGTCCCTACTCTATTCAGTGACAAGGCGAGGATAGTGAGCGGGTCTATGAGCATCGAGTTCATCGATAAAGTTCCATATGATACTATGGGACCCCCAATAAATACATCTGATGTAGTTAATGCTAATATAACGTTTACGGATCCAAGTGGTAACAATTATAAATTAGTTGTTAAGCATGTGTTTATGCCTCCCTTACCAGGTTATGAGACCGGTGGAGGAGTCTTGTTAAATGCATGGCACCATGGCACCACCGGCACCGGCTCCCCATTAATGCCTAAATTATTTACCTACGCTGCTTTCTGGGCCTTCGGCGACATCGTGGTTGACGGGGAAGTTATTGAGCAAAACGTCGTTATTCATGGAATGACTACTCAAGTCGTTAGGGACAAGAACTATAGGTTAATGCTTGATGAAGAGCTTCCACTCAATATTGATAATACACCGGCAGGCCAACTACATCATACACATATAGTGGTCTTCCCAATACAGATTACTAAAAATGGACCGGTTTATCATCCCTTAAATCTTCCATTTATACTTCCTAATGGTAAGCCACAGCCATTTATCCACGTCATGTTTGAACAAGATGTTATTAGCGGAGCCACCTTTAGTAATGTCCCCGAGTTTGGAGTAGGTAATAGTTCAAATGCATCGATTACCATTAAAGTTTCTGCACAGGAATGGTTTTACACCCCAAATAGAATATCTGTTGAGAAGGGTCAAGTAATAACAATAATTTTCATTAATAATGGGACTATACCCCATAATCTATTTATAGATGGTTATAACTTAACCACCGATACAATCAATCCAGGAGATAAGTATACGCTTACTTTTGTTGCGGATGTCGCCGGGGAATTTGTTTTCTGGTGTACGGTGCCTGGACATAAGGATCAGGGATTGAGAGGAGTATTGATTGTTAATAATTAACTCCCCCAAAAATTCTTTTTTTCATTATGATTAACTCTAGTCTGAACAATCCTACATCAATACAATGAGTATATTAAATACGTTAGGTTAAATTCCCGTAACCAATATTTATATTGTTTATGGATGATGTTGATAAGGAGATTTTGATACTAGTATTAAGGAATGGATCTATAACCCAGAGGGAGATAGCGGATAAATTAGGTCTATCCCCCCAACTCGTTAATTATAGGTTGAGGAGATTGCTGAGTGAGGGTGTACTCAATAAGCCATACTTATATATTCATCCTAATTTTTTCGGGTTTGTCAATGGATATATCGCTGTTGATGGTGAGATTGACTCATCTAGAGTTATTGCTAGATTCAGTTGTATAGACGGCGTGAATATTTATGAGCTTTATGCCGATTCGGTTGATGAATTGAGGAGATATTTTAGGGAGATTGGCATCGATAAGCGTGTCTTGGTAACGTTTATCCCTGATCAAGATATTGTTACGCATAGGTCTATGCTTGATAGCAGAATACTGGGTTTATTGAGTAGGGATCCAGAGACACCTCTCTATAAGATTGCTGAAGAGCTTGAATTATCCAGGGACACAGTTGTTCGCCATGTTAAGGCATTGATTAAGGCCAAGATCATGAAGGTAATCCCTATCATCGATATTCCAAGGAGTGGAATAACCCTATTTATGGTTATATCTAGTAAATTGGATATCATTAGGGGAGAGGTTTCTGAGAGGGTTGTCTGGGACTTCTCACGAGGCAACTCAGGACTAATGATACTGTTTAGTAGGGATATTGGTGAAGTTAAGAATATTATATATAATCTAAGGCTAATCGATGACGAACTGATATTCGCTATTAAATATGCTTATGAATACTTTCCTTATTATAGAAATATAATCTAAATCTTTTGATGTAACAAATACTTTGGAGCATTATAACAACTATGTATTAGTGTTTAGCTTTTGGAGACTATTAATTATTATTTATTTATCGATGTGTTTTTTGTATTGGATGATGTCTATGGATGAAGTTGTTGTTGATGAAAGGTATTTAGAGGCATTAAAATATATTGTTGATGCCTTGGCCTCCCATGGAGAAAATATTGGGTTTAATATATTGAATAGGGTGAAGCGTGAGGCGGTCAGGATATATGGATTAAATAAGTATCCATCTAATATAGATATAATAAATTATATTAATAGTTATTCACCAGGCCATAAATATCTTATTGAGTATCTTAGGAGGAAGCCTGTTAGAACCTTATCTGGAGTCGCTATTATCGCTATTATGACCCGTCCATATGAATGTCCACATGGAAGATGCATATATTGCCCCCACTTCCCTGGATCCCCGATTTCCTATACGGGTAGGGAGCCGAGTGCCATGAGGGGAATAAGGAATAATTTTGATCCTTATCGGCAAGTTATTAGTAGGATTTCTCAGTTGAGGCAGATGGGTCATGATGTCTCGAAGGTTGAGATTATTATTCAGGGAGGTACTTTTAATAAAACGCCCCTAGAGTATCGTGAGTGGTATATGCGTAGGTTATTGAAGGCATTCATAGGTTTCTATCCAAGTGATTTTTATAGGGGGTTATTGGCTGCTGAATATAGTAGGTATCGTATAGTCGGATTAACTTTTGAGACTAGGCCCGACGCCTCTAGGGTTGAGGATATTGACTGGATGCTTGAGCATGGTGGGACTAGGGTTGAATTGGGTGTACAGACTGTTTATGATGATGTCTATAGATGGGTCCACCGTGGCCATGATATTAGGGCTGTGGTTGAAGCTACTAGGAGATTGAAGGACGCTGGGTTTAAAGTTACCTATCATTTGATGCCTGGATTACTTGGAGTTAATGAGAAGCTAGATATTCAGGCATTTAATATGGTGATGAATTCCCCTAATTTCTTCCCAGATAATCTAAAGATCTATCCGACCCTGGTGCTGGAGAATACTGGCTTAATTAATCTATGGAGAAATGGTTTGTATAAGCCGTACTCTGATATAGTCGCTAGGGAATTAATTGGCTTATGCAAGGATAATTTTGTTCATAGATGGAATAGGATTATGAGGGTTAATAGGGATATTCCTTCCCAAGAAATTGTCGACGGTGTGAGATTAACTAATTTGAGGCAAGTGATTCTAGATGACTTCAAGAGGCTTGGCATTGCTTGTCACTGTATACGTTGTAGAGAGGCTGGGATAAGGTGGTTGAAGGATTCTTATTTGGGTGGTGAGCCGAGGATAGTAGTTAGACGATTCTTTGTTAATGACGGTGTTGATTATTTTATCTCAGCGGAAGATATGGATAATGATGTTATATATGGTTTCATTAGGCTTAGACACCCATCTATATATGCATGGCGCCCCGAGATTATTGAGTCGGAGACGTATATAGTGAGGGAGCTCCATGTATATGGGAGAAGTATACCGATAGGCTCTAGGCCTACTAGAGGTTCATGGCAGCACCTTGGTCTGGGTTCTCTTCTGCTTAAAGAGGCTGAGAGACTCGCTGATTCTGAGGGGGGTGATAAGATCGTCGTTATTTCAGGTGTAGGTGTTAGGGAGTATTATTATAAGCATGGATATAAGAGAGATGGTGTTTACGTCTCGAAATATTTGGGGTGAGTAAATTGGCTGGTAGAGATATTATAGAGTTTTTTTTATCTAGATATGGTCTATCCTATGGGGATTATGTCAGTATAGTTACTCGTGATGGGAAGCGATATACTGGCTATATAATGCCTAAACATGAGTATTCATCTCCAAATATTCTCGTATTGAAGCTGGATAATGGATATAATATTGGTTTATCGGTGGAGAGGATTGAGGATATAAAGTCGGCTGAGCCGCCGAGAATAGAGTTAATGAGGTATTTGGAGGAGGAGGTTGTTGAGAGTAGGGATAAAAAGGTTTTGGTTCTATCTATTGGCGGAACCATATTAAGTAAGGTTGATTACGTTACTGGAGCCGTTAAGAGCGCGGTCTCCGCCGAAGAACTCCTAAATTTTATCCCTGAGGCTAGGGGGATAGCTGGGGTTGAGACTAGTATCCTTATGAACAAGTATAGTGAGCATTTATTGCCGAGTGATTGGGAGACTATTGCTTCAGAGGTATATAAGAGAATTATCTCAAAGAAGTATGATGGAATAGTTATTCTCCATGGAACGGATACGATGGGTTATACCGCTGCAGCCTTATCCTTCGCCATAAGGGAGCCGCCGATTCCAATTGTATTGGTTGGAAGCCAGAGGTCGAGTGATAGGCCGAGTTCCGATGCTGCGTTAAATCTACTCTCCGCTATTCGGGTGGCGGTTGATTCGGATTTGGCGGGGGTATATGTAGCTATGCATATATCCTCATCCGATAAATATATCGGTGTATTTAGAGGCACTAGGGTGAGGAAGAATCATACTAGTCGTAGAGATGCTTTCCAATCCATTGACGTTCCCCCGGTTTTGGTGTTGGATTCCAAGGGGAATATAGTTTATAAGGCTGATAATTATCTAGCTAGAGATCCTGATAGGCCGCCTGTTTACTATGGTAAATTCAGTGATAGAGCTGCTCTACTAAAATTTTATCCAGGTATGTCACCCAGCTTATTTAGGATATTGATTGATGAGGGTTATAGAGCGGTTATAGTTGAGGGCAGTGGATTGGGGCATGTTGGGAAGCATTTATATGATGTTATTAGGCTGGCTATTGAGAAAGGAGTACATATATATATGACTTCTCAGTGTATATGGGGTCGCGTTAATATGAATGTTTATGATACTGGTAGGTTCCTGAAGCGTATGGGTGTAATTCCTTTGAGTAATATGTTGTCTGAGACGGCTTATGTTAAGGCTAGTTGGATATTGGGTAATTTTGGTGAGGAGATGTTGGATGAATTAATGGTTAGTAATGTTAGTGGTGAGGTTACTGATAGGAGTCCTGTTTGGGATATGAGGGGGGATTATGGAATTGAATTATGATGAGGTTGGCTTAAAAGTTGGTCTTGAGATTCACTTTCAGCTTAATACGGGTAGGAAGCTATTCTGTAGATGTAAACCATATTTGGTTGAGGGTGAGGGGGCTCCCCGTATTGTGAGGAGGCTTAGGCCTACACAGAGTGAGTTGGGCCAAATAGATCCCGCGGCATATTTTGAATTTAAGAAGGGATTGACAATTGAATATATTTCTCCGCCTGAGTCAACATGTTTGGTGGAGCTTGATGAAGAGCCTCCTCATGAGATGGATATAGAGAGTTTGAAGGCGGCCCTCCGTATTGCAAGATTCATTGGTGCGGATATTGTTGATGAGGTGCATGTTATGAGGAAGATAGTTGTGGATGGCTCTAATACTACAGGGTTTCAGAGGACGTCGATTATTTCTATGGGGGGCTCTGTATATGTACCTAGCATTGGTAGGGAGATCGGTATTCAAAGTATTTGTTTGGAGGAGGAGGCTGCCAGAATAGTTGACCGCAGAGGTAATTATGTTATATATAATTTGGATAGATTAGGTATACCTCTAATTGAGGTGTCTACCGAACCTGATATTAGGTCCCCTGAGGAGGCTGTTGAGGTCGCTAGATATATTGGTCAATTGGTTACGATGACTGGTGTCAGGAGACGTGGATTAGGTAGTATTAGGCAGGATATAAATATCTCGATTTCGGGTGGTCCAGTAATTGAGGTGAAGGGGGTTCAGAAGCTCCAGCAGCTTAGGTCAGTTATCGAGTTTGAGGTGAAGAGGCAGATTGGTTTGATGAGGGTTGCTAGTGAATTGGCTGAGAGAGGGGTTGAGGAGTCTATTATTAAGTCTCAGACTTATAGAGACGTTTCAGATATATTCTCAAATACTAAGAATAGGGTTATCTCGAGGGGATTATCCGAGGGATTTAAAGTATATTCAGTTAAATTACCAGGATTCGGCGGATTACTTGGTTTTGAGGTTGCCCCTGGGCATAGATTGGGTAAAGAGATTGCTGAGAGAATAAGGTTTTGGACTGGTTTAGGCGGCATATTCCATACTGATGAGATGCCTAAATATGGAATTACCTTGGATGAGGTCCGTAAATTGAGGAGGGTGATGGATGCATCGGAGGATGATGCCGTGGTCTTCTTTGTCTCCGATGTTGATACGGTGGATTTGGCTGTAGCGAGGATTCTGGAGAGGGCGGTTGAGGCATTATATGGGCCTCCTAAGGAGACGAGGGGAGCTAGGGAAGACGGATCTACTTTTTACATGAGGCCGAGGCCAGGTATGGCTAGGATGTATCCGGAGACAGATATTCCACCCATACTTATTGACGATAATATTATGGAGTATCTTAAGGAGAATCCTCTAATTCCACCCTATAAGGTCTTGGATGAATTGGTTAATAAATATGGTTTGTCTCGTGATATGGCGATGAAATTACTTGATATGGATCTATATGATTATTTCATAAAGTTGGTTGGGGAGATACATTCTCTTGCCCCCTCTTATATATCATCCTTCCTTACTGATAGGTTACCCTATATAATGGATGAGTTGGGATTAGACGAGTATTCTAACATCATGGGTTTAGTTATGGAGGGTATGAAATTAGTTGATGAGGGTGTTGTATTTAAGGAGGGGCTTCAAGATATTATCATAACTGCTTATAAGGAGGGTTTGGGGGTGAGGGAGGCGGTTAATAAATTAGGGTTATCTGCTAAAGTGGATTACTCGGAGATTGAGGAATATATTAAGAATCAATTGGAGAGTAGAATGGATTTAAAAAAATTACCGAAGAATATACTTGTTAAGAGGTTGATGGCAATAGTTATGTCTAAGTATCGTGGAAATGTTGATCCAAGGAGAGTTATTGAGTTGATTAATGATTTACTGGGTGATTTTAGTGGGTGAGGAGGCTGGTAAGATATATGTAAGGATTCGGATAGGTGGTAATGAATTAGAGTTATCTGGTTCATATGAGGAGGTTGCTACATTAGTAAATACATTGATGCCCTATTTAGTGGCTAAAGAGGCGTCTAAGGAAGTATCTGTTGGAGAGCGTGTTGAGGAGGTTGTTGGAGGCCTCCCTGACGTAAAGATCAAGAGTGGTGAGCCTTTGACACAGATATTGACTAAGTTCTTCTCAACAGACTGGGGACGTAAGCCTAGGCAGCTTAAGGAGATTATTAATATGCTTGAGTCTTATGGAGTATATTATCCAAAGTCTAGTATCGCGGTTTCTCTGAAGAGGCTTGTGCAGCGGGGTGTGATAAGGAGGATTAGGGGGAAGGATAAGCACTATCTCTATGTATCTGGTAATATTCAATTGGGTGAGGGTGATTGAGTAATAATAAGGTATATGCAAAGGTCATGTTTAAAGACTTGAGTCTAGAGGTGTCTGGAGAGCCGGAGGATGTCATAAAAACTATTATTAAGTGGATGGGGAAGGTATTACCTGGATTCGATTTATTTAAGGAATTATCGGTTGACGTGGATTATATTGAGTTATCTAAATCCCTATCAAAATATGTCATGGTGTCTGAGGATGGTGAAATCATATTTAGGGAATCGCCTCCCAAGAGACTAGCTCTCAGTAATAAAATATTAATTGCTCTAGGAATAGCTAAATTAACTCATTTGGCGGGTAAATCAGATAATCCCTACTTATCATTAAGGGAATTAACTATGATTCTAGGCAAACCATCTAAAACCATCTCCTCTAGATTGAGTGAGCTACATTATGATGGATATGTTAAAAGAATTAGGTCATCCAGTGGTGTTCACTATGAGATCTCTGTAAAGGGGTTAATAAAATTGATTAATCTATAGATTGCGTTAGCTAATTCATGATTTATTTAAATTGTTTAATTTTAGATGGTATTTTTTGGACATAACTATATCTCCTAGTCTTACCCATCCTCGTTAATTTCCCTTCTTTAACAAGTGATTTGAGTGCGTGGGATATCGCGCTTCTATCATAGTTAAAGCCCCTCCTAGATAATTCACTCCAAACCTCACCTAATTTCCTTGGATTACTGAACCACCCCTCCATCCATAGTTTTTCAACGGCTTCTTTACAGGTTAACGGTCTAAATTCAGTATCTTCTTCGGTAGTGGCTCCGCCTAATGACTCGACTATATTTTTTATTGCTTGATTCAATTGGGATGGAAGGCATTCTATCTCTACTTCAATACCTTTAATATTCATCTTAACTTTTATCTTCTCATCCCTCATGTTACTCAAACCTATTATAATAAATAGTTGAATAAAGATTTAAATATTTTGTATATTCAATATTATTCATGAAGTGAAATGAATGTTCATGAATTATCAATAAGAATCAAAAACAAAACACTCAAGGATATATTGGAAAACCTGTTTTTAAACTCTCTTGAGAACATTAGGGGAGATAATATAGTGTCGAGGGATGTTAGTGGAGTTGTGAGTGATTTAACTCCCTTGTTTATGGCTGATGGGGCTGGTGTCGATGGTTACAATGTGATTGATTTGAAGAGTGTGGATGATTATGTGCCCATTATTGGAATAGACTCATCTATTGTTGTTGTTGGGGAGTCTAAGGGTGGGCTTTTATTCTCAATTAAGGGTGCTTTAGTCAGTGAGTATCGTGGTGTTTATCATGTATTTAAGGTGGGTCCATTGCCGATATACTTAGATGAGGATACGTTGGTTAGTATGTTGGAATCCATTAATGTTACTGGATCATCTAGATATTTTAAGGGTTTTCTTGAGCCATCTGATGCGAAGAGGTTTCTCATATCTATTTTTGAGTATTTGTTAATGGAGTTTGCGGATGAGGTTATGGACAGGGGTTTAATTGTTTTAGATGGTTCTTTGTCTTTGTTTAAATCTTTTCTGGATTCTGGTTCTTCTGGGATCTTTTTGGGGAGGATTAGGAAGAATTCATTGGTGGGTATAGCGAAGAAGACTAGGTTGGTTAGGCGTTATCCTTGGTTATTTAGTTTGGTTGTTCGGTATGGGTCGCCTTGTGCTGTAAGTGTTCCCAGATATACTAGGGAGCGGGGTTATCCATATAATGTTTATATTGGTGTTTTTAGGAGGGGTGGTTTACCTATGAGAGTTGATGTTGGGTCTCTTGGTGTTATATCGGATGAGGATGTCCTTAATTATCTATATAATGCCAGTCATACTAGCCATGGATACATAGAGGTACTTAAGGAGGCTCATATTCTCTCGAAAATGTCTAGGGGTGAGTTAATTGGTGTTAAGAAGTATGTAGAGTCTGAATTTGGCGTTAAATTTATTGGTTCCTATGGTTTGAGGGATGTTATTTTTGGTGCTTTTAATTCCTTAGTGGGTGATAATAATGAAAATATATAGGAAGGATGGGGATTCATTGGAGATTCTCGTTTTTCCGCATGAAACTATTAGGAAGGGAGAGTATCTTTTGGTTAGTGATGTGGGGCGCGATTATTCCCTGGTTGTTCAGGTTATTGATATTAAGTATATAGATTCACCTGGGATTTTAGATGAGTTGGTTCGTGAAGGGTTGCTGGATAAGTCAAATTTTGTTGAGACTGATTTGATTGAGGTCGGGAGGGCCTCCAGGTTTTTGAAGGACACTAAGTTGGCTACCGCTATCATTAGGGGGTCTATTAAGGATGGCGTTTTCTCCTCTGTATATAGTGATTTACCCTCACGGGCCTATTCTAAAATTGAGAGGGTCTCTACGTCTGAGGTGCTTAGATTGGTTGATGGGGGTGAATTTAAGTATAAGATTGGTTTGGGCATCGATTTTGATGGTAATCCTGTGTCTATTTATGCTGAGAAGCTAGACGGCTCTCTTACATTGATTACTGGAATGAAGGGATCGGGTAAGTCTCACTTGGCTAAATTATTGGCTGTTAATTTGGTTTCTCACGGGGCACCTATTCTTATATTTGATTTGAATGGTGAGTATCTTGGGTTGGTCGAGGCTAGTGGTGTTGAGGTGTTTGATCCTGGGAAGAATCTCTATTTCAGTCTTGAGTATCTTGGTAGGGATACAGTTCTTAATTTAATGGTGAATGTTTTGGGTTTGCCAGGTGTATCGGCAAATATTTTTAATGAGGTTTGGGATGTAGCTGTTAGGCGTGGTTATGGCTTGTCTTTCGATGGTCTAATAAATGTTGTTAATAACTATGTTAGAAATTTGATGATTAGGGATGCTTTGATATCAAGATTGTTAATACTTAAGTCGTGTAGGTTTCTTAGGGATGGATCTAGTGTTGGGCTAGAGGATTTGTTTAGGGATTATCGTGGTGTCATTATTAATTTGAGGGGTTTGTCCTCTGTTGAGAGGAGAATTTTGGTGGAGATTTTTTTAAGTAAATTAGTTGATTTGCTTGAGAGGAATTTGCTGGATCCCTTATTCATATTTGCGGAGGAGGCTCATTTATATGTTAGGGATACATATTGGGAGGATGTTATTACTAGGATGAGGCATTTTGGGTTATTTGTAGTATTTATAACTAATCAACCTGATTCGCTTGGTCATGAGGTTTTTAGGCAACTTGATAATATATTTATATTTAGATTCCAGAATGACCATGATTTGGAGATGCTTAGTAGGATAGCTAATGTTGATAGTGCTACTGTCAAATCTATTGCTAAGGATTTGGTCCGTGGTAGGGTTTTGGTTTTGGGTGAGGTTGTAAACAATATTCCATCGATAATAGATGTACATCGGTTGCCTTATGCTGCTATGGGTGTCACTAAGAGGGTTTTTGGTGGTGGGAGATTAGCTTTCACTAAGTGATTGGTGTAAATAGTAGGTTCTTTGTATCATCGTAACTATGTTTAATATAATTAGGATAGTTAGCATTACATTAATATCGATTTTGGTTAAAGCATATAATAATAGTATTATTGTTAGGCTAATTATCCTTTCAGCCCTCTCCATTAGCCCGATTCCCCTCATATATATTCCTTCAGCCTCTCCCCTGGCCCTTAAATAGCTGATTAGTATCGCTGTCACTATGTAGATATAGATGAGGCTCCATTGGGCTATTCCCGTGTATCCTAATGTATAGGGATATATGGTTTCACCTATTTTATCTAGTGTGGAGTCGGTTATTCCTCCCCACTTACTCGTCTTCCCTGTTAGCCTAGCAATCGGTCCATCGAGGGCATCCATCGCATTACCTATTAAAAAGATTACTAGTGAGATGATTATTCCCTGTGTTGATCTATCTATTAATAGGATTATTGATGATATGATTATTATTACTAAGCCTGTTAGTGATACTATCCATGGCGGTATGCCGATTTTAATGAATATTTTGGCTATATTATTTATCTTTGTTTCGAGTTTCTCCCTAAATTTATTTAGCACCTCTTCATCACTCTCTTGGATAAAGAATATTTTTTGGTACGTAGGATATATATTTCCCAAATAACTTTATTATTTAATTAATTTCTATGTTGGTTTGGTGGTGGTTTAGTTGCCTGATATATGTAGTGTTGAGGGATGTGGAGAAGTTGCTGTAAGATCTCTATCTATAAATAAGGTTCGTGAGGCTGGGTTGGATGTTAAGCCTAGTGGTAGGAGGGTATATCTATGTAAGAAACATTATAAAGAGTTTAAGAAGAGGAGGAAGAAGTTGGATAGATTGGAGAGGTTGAGGTGGAAGAATGTCTGAGGTCTCGGTGGATGAATTATTGCCTGGAGAGTATTATGTGTTGACCCCTGATGGTAAGTTATATTATCCTGAGGAGTTTGCCGGTGGGGATGAGGGGTTTAGGGCGTTATTGGAGAAGGAGGCTCTCGGTGAGAAGAGGGAGTTTAAGAGGTCTCCACATATTGATTATATGAAGAGGCTTAAGTTGGCTGAGGTTGAGCCATTGAGTGACGCCGGGCACTTAACCTATCTTCCTAAGGGCACTTTGATTATGGATTTATTGATGGATTATAGTTTGAGTGTGGTTAGGAGAATTGGAGGCTTACCTGTTAGGACCTCGATTATGTATGACCTTAATACTCCAGCGATTAAGGAGCATGCTTCATTATTTGGGCAGAGAATGTATAAGGTTAAGCCGTTTAAGAGGGAGTTTGTCCTTAGGTATGCTGCTTGTTTCGGTCAGTTTGCGTTATTGAGGAGGCATTATTTAAGTTATAGAGACTTACCTCTATATATTTTCGAGTTGGCTGATAGTTATAGATATGAGCAGAGGGGAGAGGTTTCTGGATTGGCTCGGCCTAGGAGGTTTTATATGCCAGACTTACATATTCTAACCGCTGATTTGGATGCCGCAATGGATGAGTTTAAAAAGATTTTTAAATTGATTATGTCCGAGGGCTCTAAATTTGGTTGGACGTATTATAACCTATATAATGTTGTAGATGGATTTGTTCAGGATAATTTTGATTTTATTTTGGATCTGGTTAGATCTGAAGGTAAGCCTATCTTAATATATGTGGTTGAGAGTGGTAAATATTATTGGGTTATTAATATTGAGTTTCATTACATAGATTCTCAGGGTAGGCCTCTTGAAACCGCTACTGTCCAGATTGATGTTGGGAATTCTAAGCGGTTTAATATTAGGTATCATGATGTTGATGGATCGATTAAGTATCCAGTGATTCTGCACACAGCTATCCATGGTAGTGTTGAGCGTTTCCTATATGAATTTTTGGAGGAGGCTGCTAAGATGGCGAAGAGGGGTGAGAAACCTATGTTACCGACTTGGCTTTCCCCTACCCAAGTCAGGATTATACCTGTTTCTAAGGCATATTTGGATTATTCCTATAATCTATTGCTTATGATTAGGGATGCTGGTATTAGGGTTGATATTGATGATAGGGATGTATCGCTTTCTAAGAAGATTATGTATGCTGAGCGTGAATGGGTTCCATACATTGTTGTGGTTGGTGAGAAGGAGGTTAAGAGTAATAAATTGAATGTTAGGATTAGGGGGAGTCGTGGCGAGTCTCTTGAAATGACATTGGATGATTTAATTATGAGGGTTAAATCTGATATCAATGGTTTTCCTTTCCGACCATTATATTTCCATGAACGCCTTAGTAAGAGACCAGAGATAGTTTGATGGTATTTGAGTCTAGAATTTGAAGAATTGATCGAGGCTTCTAAATTCTTTCTTAATTTCAATTTCCTTTATATCTATATCCATTGCCTCCAGTATCTGGCTTAATGTTGACCTAAGTAGTTCGATATATTTTTCTACATCTACTTGTCTATAGTCCCTTACCAATTCAACTGGTGACGCCCCCTCCTTATCCCGTGTTTTAATTATTCTGATTATGGTTCCTGGTGATATGTCTATGCCTAAGGCTCTCTTGAGTTTTCTGGCGGCCTTTACGTGTTGGGGTGTGGTTTTGGTGTAGGCGTGTAGGGGTTTGCTTAGTGTTACAGATATTGCTAGGTCGTTGATGGATACTTCTCCTTTTCTAAGTTTCGCTTCTGCATTTAATACGATCTGTTTAATGTTTTCTTTCGCCTCCTTGAATTCATCTAGTGTATTTACATTCTTTAGTATATCGAGTACCTGGTAGAATATGTCTTTAATGTATGGTGGTGTACTACTTTTCTTCCCCAATAGTCCTTTCACATCAACTGTCCCGTCCGTCAATATACCGAAATAGTTTTTCTTTCTTCTGCTGAATACCACGTATCTATATATTTTGTCAATATCTAGTTTCAGTCTTATGGTTTTTTCAACTCGCTTAATGAATTTTGTTAGTGTTTCATTGTCCGGATCTTTTATGAATAGGCTGTCTGTATCTCCGTATATTACTTTTAATCCCATCTCTCTAGATATTTCTATTGCCTTCATTATGGCTCCTCGTCCCAATATTGTCGTGGCTTCTGCGGCTGGTAGATAGTAGAATGGGAATGCTTCGGAGCCCATTACTCCATATATAGCGTTTATAAATACTTTGAGTGAGCTTTGTACTACGTCATAGAATCTACGTTTGGCAGCTGGTAATTTCCTGTCTTTAGCCAGTTTTTTAAATATGTTTACTCTAACGTCTCTAATGGCCCCGGCGAATTGGCTTATTATACCTCTCTTCTTCTTGCATATCCAGGTTGATGTTCCTTCTACTAGGTTGTCTCGGCATTCTTGGTGTGGACAGTTAACAGTTTCATATGATATATTATACTCCTTTATTATGCTTGGGTATAGGCTTGCAAAGTCGACTACATGTACATTGAAGTGTATTCCTGGTTCTGGCTGGATTACTATGGCGCCTACATATTTTTTCCCTTTTGTTATTGGTTTTAGATGTTGCTTTACTCCTTTTGCCTCTATCTCTTCCCTTAATGGTATTAGATAATTGAGTTTCCTATGCTCGAATACTAGTCTATTCTTTATCCAGTTAGATATGGAGAGTCTGCATACGTCATCTATAGTCATATTAGATATTCTAGCTATTATTGTTATTAGGTTCATTACTAGGTTTTGATTGAATTCGGTTAATTTATACGTGATCTCTGCATCTTGGTATGCATAGTCCATTGCTTCATAGATAGATGCTTCTTCGAAGCTCTTCTCGAACTCTATTTTTCCTTCTCCAATTAATGCCTTTGCGACACTATCTAGAGAAACTATATCATATGAGTTTGAGAATGCATAGGTTTTAATTGATACGTTTTTAAAGAATTCATATAGGTCTATATGTACTCCCCATGTTATTCTTGCATCATTTCTACCTAGTTTAATATATTCCCGAATGTTTGGTATACCTATGGCCTCTCCTCTCCTTCTTATATAGGGTAGGTCGAATTTGTCGCCGTTGAATGTAATGACTATGGGATATTGTTTTATTATATCTATTATCCTCTCGATTAACTCTTTCTCTGATCTATAAACTTCTACTTCGTAGTGGTCTAGTTTTAATCTATCTTCTTTTATTTCATTTCTCAAGTCATATACGAGTATTTTTCTAAGGTTATCGGAGCCTCTTAGTGAAGCTATGAATATTGGATACTGGGGGTCCTCTACCCTAGGCATTATTCCGGGGGGATTGAACACTTCTATATCGAGCGCCACTCTTTTATAGTTGGGCACCTCCATTGCAAGTAGTTTTAGCCACTCTAGTATCTTTTCATCCATTTTTGTTTTATTGAATTTCTCCATGATTTCGGGGGGAATTTCAAGTTCTACTTGTTTTGGTACTTTTTTTATGTCTTCTATTATGTAATATGCCCCGACTTGGAAACCAAGGTCAAATATGTAGTTTGCATGGTATTTTATGTCTGCTTCCCAGAGCCTCATTTTCTCTCTTAGGGATGTCCTTGTCCCCCCTATTGCCAATGGGTCTTTTACAACTATTTTTGTCATTATTATGTCTGTATCTGTTATTGGGTCGTGTTTCTTTACCTCTTTTAAATCTATAATTCTATCACTCATGCTGGCTAGGTCTGGGTGCATTCTTAATTCTTCTGGTCTTAGTTTGCTTAAGGCGTATGGTTTATGGTCTGTTGTGTCATACCATATTAGGATATTCTCTTTCTTTATATTATAGAACTTTAGGTATACCTTTTGTTCTTGGGAATCGTAGTCAGCTGATAATAATATATATAGATTATCGAGTTTAGGGTTATCATTTATTTTTTTCAATGAATTGTTGTTTTTTATAATTGGTTGTTTATTTTTTTCTTGGGGGTATATCCATTTATCGAGTCCTTGGGTCATATCCTAATCTATAAATAGTATTGGTGGTCGCTTAATTTAATTTATTTTTTTTCTATTTGTGTTGTTTGGTTAATTGATGTTGTGTTATTAGTGTTTCTAGGATAATTCTTGAAACTAGTTTTGCTTGGGTGTGGTTTCCTTGTATTGGGAGGTATTCCATTATGTCTGCTCCAACTA
This sequence comes from Candidatus Geothermarchaeota archaeon, assembly GCA_015523725.1. Taxonomy (GTDB): domain Archaea; phylum Thermoproteota; class Nitrososphaeria; order Geothermarchaeales; family JDFR-13; genus WAMZ01. The sequence continues at coordinate 14,047 of WAJV01000107.1, read as the reverse complement.
GTCTCACGTTATTGTCTATAAGTGTTTTGAATATATTTATTATGTCCTGTGGTGTATAGCCCCAGGCCTCTGGGTATGGTGTCTCGGATATATATATTGAGTCTAGGAAGTCAATGTCTATCGATAAATATATTTGGTCTTCTTTGGATATTGAGTCTGTTAGTTTTTTTGGGTTATTTATTATATCTATATTATTTTTTTCAGCGAATTTAATCTCTTCTTCCTGGTATGCTCTGGCGCCAATAATTATAATCTTATCTATTTTTCCCTCTTCTGTTATTTTTCGTAGAAAGGTTGCGCTTGTAAATTTTTTTCCCATAAATTCTTTTTTTAAGTCGAGGTGTGCATCCAATATTATTAGTTTATTTATTCCAATTGTATCGATTAATGCATTCGTAATATAATATGTGTATTTATGGGGTCCCCCGAAGAATGTGATTTGTTTATTTTCATTGACTATTTCTTTTATTATTTCTTTTATTGATTGTGGGTTAATTATGTCTCCTATATCATGCACCTTTAGTTGACTATAATATCCTTTGGTTGTGATTGAGTTATCCTCTATCCATGTTGATGCTTCCCGGAGAATTGTTGTATTACTTGTTCTGGTTAAGGGAATGTAAGTCGGTTGTGTATCGGCTGTATAGAGTATTCCACATAATATTTGTTTGGCTTCATCATATTCATATGGATAGTTATAGAATCTTATTCTTTTCTGCGTCGGTTTCATTTTTATTCGAATAATTTTGTTATGAATGTGATTAGAGTTATTATTAGTCCTATTGAGAGTATTATGGTTGGTGTGCTTGTTGTTAGTTGATTTGAGTGGCTTAATAAGTCTGTTATGAGGTATATATATGATATTATTATTGATAATATGACTATCTCAATCCCTATTTTTATTCTTTTACCTAGAGTCTTGTTGTATAGGTTGATTATTGATGATAGTATCGGTATTAATCCAATTATGAACATATACCATACCACAAATGGATAGGATGATATTATTACAAGATAGATTCCTGTTAGTATTTCTAATATATTTCCTATCTTGGGGCTTATTTCTAATTTATTCATGTTTTTCACCTGTTTTTCATTGGTTTGTTTTGAATAATGGATTTATTGTTATATCCAATATTTATAGGTTAATTTTATAGCTGCTGTTTCTCCCATCTTGATATGTAGTATATTGTGGCTAGTGAGATTACTAGTATCATGAAGAATAATTTGGTTGCGAATACTATATTCCATGAGTAGTGTGTGTATGGGAAGTGGGTATATATTTCATCAATATTTATCGTTCCGCCATTAACTATTATATATGCTGCCCATAGCATCATGTTGAATATGAATTCATATGCGGATATTATTAGGAATGCGTATGCTATTATTTTGGATGTTTTTGCAATCAATATTCTTCTATTTGTTTTGAAGGGGTCTTTTATTGACTCTAGTATCATTATGTATCCTAGGGCGCCTGTGACCATTGCTATTGAGATTGGTTTGAACATTAGTATGTTATTTATTACTACTATTTCTTTATTTACTAGGTTTTCTCCTAATGGATCGGCGCCTCCCTCTATTATCCATTGGATTAGGCTTGATATGTATATGAATGATGATATTATTAGTAGTGTTAGCCCAATTATTCTAATTATGTTTCTATGGTTCATATGCATCATCACTTGATTATCAGTTAAAAATATTCTTTATTGAAAATATTTAGATTTATTAATGCACTATCTCCATAATCTCTATATAAATATGCGGCTTAATTTTTGGGGATATGGGGGTATTTATGGGTAAGGCGGTTTTTTTCGGTGATGATTATTTATCGGTTGCGTTCAGGTTAATTGGTGTGGAATCTCATGTAGTTTATGATATTATTGATGCTGAGAAGATGATTGGTGATGTTCTAGATAGGGATGATGTTGATCTATTGATTATTCCTGAGGATTTATATATAAAGCTTGTGGGTAGACATTTTAGGTTTAGGAAGGAGGGTAGGGATAGGCCTGTTCTCCTGGTGATTCCTGGTTTGGAGGGAGCTGTGGGTAAGAGGACTGAGGATTTATATAATTTGATTAGTCAAGCTGTTGGTGTTAGGTTGGAGTTAGGGAGGGGTTGATAATATGTCTAGTGAGATTGATATGTTATTGGAGATTGAGAGGGAGGCTGAGAAGAGGATTTTGGATGCTAGGGCTGAGGCGGAGAAGATTATTGCTGATGCTAAGCGTAGGGCTGGTGAGTTGATTAGGGAGGCTGAGTCTATAGAGTTTCGTGATATTGAGGCTGAGTATTTGGATAGGATTAGGGTTGAGAAGGAAAAGGTTATTGCTGAGTATAATAGTATGGCTAAGGAGTTGAGGGATAAGTCTAGGGATAAGTTTTCCGAGGCTGTGAATATGGTGTATAAGTGGTTGTTGGAGGGGGGTGTCGAGTAGTGGGTATTGAGGAGCTTAGGAGAGAGATTCTTGAGGAGGCTGAGCGTAAGGTTAATGAAATATTGTCTGAGGCTAGGGCTGAGGCGGATAAAATTATTAGGGATGCTGAGGAGAAGGCTAGGATGATTCGATTGAGTAGGGAGCAGGAGGTTAGGAAGAGGATGGAGGAGAGGCTTCGGTCTGAATTATCTCTTGCTAGGATTGAGGGTAAGAAATTAATTGTTAATACTAAATGGGAGGTTGTGGATCAGGTTTTTAAGACTGCTTGGGAGCGATTTACTGGTTTTAGGGGTAGTAAGGAATATTATGGTGATTTTCTACCTCGGATGATTGCTCTTGGTGTTAATAAGATTGGTGTTGATGAGGTTTTGATTCATGTTAATAAGGAGGATGCGACGCGGTTGAAGGGTTTGTTGGGTAAGTTGAGTAAGGATGTATCCAAGCTTGTCGGTAGGAATATAAAGATTGGTTTGGCTAATGATTATCTGGATATTGTCGGCGGAGTTGTGGTTAGTGATGTTGAGGAGAAGGTTTATTTTAATGCGTCTTTTGAGGCTCTATTTAATAGGGCTAGGGAGGAGTTAGCTGTATCTATATTCGAGTTGTTGTTTGGAGGTGGTTAGTGTTGGATAGGGTTGGAGAGATTGTTAGGGTTTCAGGTACACTAGTTGTTGGAAGGGGTATTCCAGATATTAAGATTGGTGAGGTTGTCGAGGTTGGAGAGGAGGGTTTGATTGGTGAAGTTATCCGGATAATTGAGGATACATTTGCTGCTCAAGTTTATGAACCAACTAGTGGTTTGAAGGTGGGTGACCCTATTCGGGGTACTGGTAAGAAGTTGGTCGCCGAGTTGGGGCCTGGTTTGATTAAGAATATTTTTGATGGTGTTGGGAGGCCCCTGGATGATTTGATTAGGGCGAGTGGTCCATTTATTGGTAGAGGTATTAAGGCATATACGTTGCCGAGGGATATTAAGTGGAGTTTTAGGCCTTTGGTTAAGGAGGGTGATTATGTTAGTGGGGGAGATATTATTGGTGAGGTTCCTGAGTCGTCAACAATTATCCATAAAATTATGGTTCCACATGGTGTTTCTGGAAAGATTTTGGAGGTTGGTGAGGGGGAATTCAGGGTAACTGATGTCATAGCTAAGGTTGAGTTGGATGATGGCGGTGTTAAGGAATTAAATATGATTCAGGAGTGGCCTGTGAGGGAGCCTAGGCCTATAGCTCCTGGTGGAAGGCTTCCGCTTAAGACGCCGTTAATTACTGGTCAGCGTGTAATCGATGTGTTTTTCCCTGTTGCTAAGGGTGGGGCTGCCTGTATACCCGGTGGATTTGGGACAGGTAAGACGATTACTCTTCATCAATTGGCTAAGTGGAGTGATGCTGATGTGGTTGTCTATATTGGATGTGGGGAACGTGGGAATGAGATGGCTGAGGTTCTTCAAGATTTTCCTGAGTTGGTGGACCCTAAGACTGGTAAGCCTTTGATGGAGCGTACCGTATTAATAGCTAATACGAGTAATATGCCGGTTTCTGCTAGGGAGGCTAGTGTATATATCGGTATTACGATAGCTGAGTATTATAGGGATATGGGATATGATGTATCACTTATGGCTGACTCCACATCTAGGTGGGCTGAGGCTATTAGGGAGATATCTGGAAGGTTGGGTGAGATGCCTGTTGAGCGTGGTTTCCCCGCATATCTTCCTGATAAGATAGCTGAGTTCTATGAGAGGGCTGGTAGGGTGAAGGTCCTAGGTAGGCCTGATAGGGAGGGTTCGGTAACTATCGTTGGTGCTGTTTCTCCCCCGGGAGGTGATTTTAATGAGCCTGTTACGATTCATACTCTACGGTTTACCGGTGTCTTCTGGGCTTTAGATGCTGATCTGGCTTATAGTAGGCATTTCCCAGCCATTAATTGGTTGAAGAGCTATAGTTTATATGCTAAGGAGATTCTTGGTGGATTCATTGGGAGTTTCAGTATGTATAAGGAGGAGTTGCTTAATTGGTGGAAGAGTGTTGATAAAGATTTTCCGCGTTATAGGGAGGACGCTATGAATATATTGTCTTCTGCTGCTGAGGTTGAGTCGATAGCTAGGATCATTGGTGAGAAGTCTCTTCCAGATGATCAGCGGCTTCTTTTATTGACTTCTGAGTTGATTAAAGAGGGTTTTCTTAGGCAGAATGCCTTCGATGAGGTTGATACCTATTCTGAGCCTGAGAAGTCTGCTTTGTTACTTAAGTTAATTATTGATTTTCATTATAATGTTGAGAAGCTTATTAGGAAGAAGGTTCCGATTGATAGGGTTCTTGAGCTTCCCGTCGTGTCTAAGATTAAGAGGGTTAAGTTTGATCCTAGGAGGGTTGAGGCTATTAAGGAGTTGGCTGATGAGGCTAAGTCTTCCTTGCAGAGGCTTGCTAGTGAGTATCGTGTTGAGGTGGAGGTGTAGTTAATGTCGCTGGATATTAGGGATATTTATGGTGTTGTTCATAAGGGTGTTAGGGAGGTTAGGGGTTCTATACTTGTTTTGGAGCCTATACCCAATGTTTTATATGATGAGGTGGTTTTAGTCAGGGCCCCAGATGGAATCGATAGGATGGGTAGAGTGCTTGAAGTTAGTAACCAATATATTATTGTACAGGTTTTTGGTGAGGAGTCGGGTTTGGAGACGGCTACGGCTGTGAGGTTCACCGGCTCTACTTTCGAGATACCGGTCTCGGATGATGCGTTGGGGAGGATGTTTAATGGTAGGTTTGAGCCTATTGATGGTATGGGGCCGATTGTGTCTAGGGAGCGTAGGGATATTAATGGTTCGCCGATTAATCCTAGGGCTAGGATTCATCCTAATAACTTTATCCAGACTGGTATATCAGCTATTGATGGTATGTTGAGTTTGATTAGGGGACAGAAGCTGCCGATATTTAGTGAGTCTGGTCTTCCTCATAATAGGGTCGCTGCCCAGATTGCTAGGCAGGCGACTGTATTGGGTGAGGAGGAGGAGTTCGCGATAGTTTTTGCCGCGATGGGTTTGAAGAATGATGAGGCCCGTTTCTTTATTGAGTCGTTTAGGGAGTCGGGTGCTATCGAGAGGTCTGTGGTTGTTCTTAATTTGGCTGATGACCCTGCTATCGAGAGGCTTGTAACCCCCCGGATTGCATTAACTATTGCGGAGTATCTTGCATTCGACTTGGGTTATCATGTTCTAACTATATTAACTGATATGACTAATTATTGTGAGGCTCTTAGGGAGGTTAGTGCTGCTAGGGAGGAGGTTCCGGGTAGGGGTGGTTATCCTGGTTATATGTATAGTGACTTGGCTACTATTTATGAGAGGGCTGGTATTGTTAGGGGTAGGCCGGGGTCTTTGACGCAGATGCCTATCTTGACGATGCCGGGTGGTGATAAGAGACATCCTATTCCAGACTTGACGGGATATATTACTGAGGGCCAGATTATATTGAGCAAGGAGTTGGATTCTAGGGGCATTTATCCGCCAATTAATGTTCTTCCCAGTCTCAGTAGGTTAATGAGGAGTGGTGTGGGGCCTGGGAAGACTAGGGAGGACCATAAGGATGTATCGGATCAGTTGTATGATGCATATTCTAGGGGTCTCAAGGCTAGGGATTTGGCTAGGATCGTCGGTGAGATGGGTTTGAGTGATAGGGAGAGGCTCTTCCTGCGTTTCGCCGATATATTTGAGAGGAAGTTTATTAATCAAGGTGAGTATGAGAATAGGACGATTGAGGAGACGCTTGACTTGGCTTGGGAGGTATTATCTACATTGCCTGAGGAAGAGCTGGTTAGGGTTAAGGATGAGATTTTGGAGAAATATTATTATAGAGCTAAACCTGTTTCCTAGGTGCTGAGGGTATGAGTTTTGTATCCGGTGTTTCAGCGAGTCCCGGTGTTCTTTTGGCTCTAAGGGAGCAGTTGAGTTTTATCGTTAAGGGGAAAGAGATTCTGGAGATGAAGAGGGATCGTTTAGCTGGTGAGATTAATAGGTTGTTGGGTGAGGTTGGTATAAGGAGTGAGATGGAGAGTCGGTTGAAGGAAGCTTATAAGCTTCTTGCGCATGTCTTGATGAGGAAGGGGTATAGAGATTTGTTGACATTGGCTAAGAGTGTCGGTTACTTGGACCTGGATTTTGATACTAATATGGTTATGGGGATTAATTTAGTGGGTTTGAAGGTGTCTAAGAGGGTTGATTATACGGTTTTTTACGATCCTTTGATACAGGCTTTGGCGAAGAAGTTGAATGAGGCTCTTGATTATATGATTAAGACGGCTGAGGTCGAGAATAATATTGAGTCATTGGCATATGAGTTGATGAGTACTTCTAGGAAGGTTAATTCTCTGGAGAAGATTGTTATACCTCAGTATAGGGAGACTATTAGGTATGTTGAGGAGAGGCTTATGGAGGATGCTTTGGGTGAGTTTGTGAGGACTAAGCATATATTGGGTAGGTGACATGTATTGAGGTCTGCAAGTTATATTTACTTGATTACTAGGGCTCATGGCTTATCCACGCATCTTTTTAATGCTGAGGATTTTAGGGCCTTGGCTAGGACTAGGGATTTAAATTCTTTTGTTGAGTCTGTTTCGAGGGGCGACTATGCAGAGAAGATTGGCTTATTGTCTAGGGAGAGTATTACTGCTAGGGAGTTGAATAAAGTTTTTTCCGAGGTTTATGTTGATAGGCTACTATATTTATTGAAGGTTGCTCCTGAGCCTGTCAACAAGTTTTTGGATGCATATACTAGGAGGGTGGAGGTGGATAATGTTAAACGTATCCTTGTAGCTAAGTTCCATGGTTTATCGCTTGCAGTTGATGATTTGATTCCGTTACCTAGAACTTATTCTGTGATTAATTATCAGGCTATGATTGAGGCAGAGTCCTTGGAGGATGCTGTTACTCTATTGATGTTTACTAAGTATCGGGAGGTCGGTAACTATATTTCAATTGCACGGGAATATGGTTCAACTATTCCTTTGGAGGCATATCTCGATAGAGTGTATTATAAGAATGTTGTTAAATATATTGAGAGGCTGCCTGATAAGGGTGTTGTTAGGAATATTATTGGTTTTGAGATTGATTTAAGGAATCTTTACTTTATTGTTGCATATAAGTTGTTGGGTGCCCCGCAGGAGTTGATTGAGGAGACTATATTAAGGCCGTTTTATAGGTTGACTGATGAATATATAAATAATTTGTTGAGGGCTAGGGCAGAAACTCTCCTAGATAGTTTTATGTCGACTCCATATGGCTGGGCCTCGAGTTATGTTGCTGAGGCTTTGGAGGAGGGGAGTGTAGCTGATCTGGAGTATGGTATAAACTTGATTCTCTCTAATTTTCTTAAGAGTATGTCTACTAGGAATGCATTGGGACTGGGTTATGTAATCTGGTACTTGAATGCAATCTATTTTGAGTATAGGAACTTGACTACAATAGCTTTCGCCAAGGAGTTATCTATTCCTGAGGAAGAGATAAAGCTTGTAATCTAACTTAACTTAATTTTTCCTGTTGCATATAGTGCTAAGGTTAGAATTGTTAGTAGTAGGAATGTTCCTCCCAATACTGGTGAGGCTCCTAGTAATATTCTGAGTATCAGGTAGACAGCTAATTCTACTATTAGTGTGAATATTAGTGAATATTTTTTAATGTATTCAGATATCTTTATGGGTTTTATAGATAGGTCTGCGAGGAATGTTGTTAGTAGGGTAACGAAGATATACATTGGGATAAACAGTGATTTTGTAAATATATTTAGGCCTTCCCCGCCTGCTATTATTAATGAATAAATGAGTGTTATTAATAGAGTTGCTATTGGATATCCCCAGAATACTTTCTTTAATATATTTCTCTCATTCTCTGGACTATTTTTAAGGACGATATATATGCTTAGGGAGAACAGTATTACGTTTAGGATGAATAGGTATGGGTTTCTACCTATTTCATAGAGGTTTTCTATGGATGTTATTGATATATTCTTGTTTATCATTAAGTATATTGAGTATATAATTGTGTCTAGCCAGGTGATTAGTAGGGCGATTAATCCCACATCTCTTATATTCATATGGATCCCTCTAAGTTAAATACGGTTAGATTAATATATACATTTTTTAAATTGATACTGGTTAATAAATTTGTAATTTATAATTGTCTTCTATCGTTTCATCGATTAGTGGGGGTTATATATGTTGCGGCCGAAGCGGATGAAGAAGTTTTATGTGGCTGTGCCTAGGGATAAGGAGGATGTTGTTCTGGAGACGATTGGTAGGTTGGGTGCGGTTGAGTTTATTAGTCAGGCTAGGGGTGGTGTTAGGGGGGACGTGGAGTTAGAGGCATATAATTCTTTTCTAAGGTTATATGATAGAGCTGGTATCGCGATAAATACCCTGGATGAGATTCTGCCTAAGAGTGAGATTAAGAAATCTTTTATCGATAAGTTGCGTGATGCATTTAGGATTAGGCGTGTATCTATTGGATCCGAGAAGCTTCCATTGGATAAGTTGAGGGCATTCTTGGCTGAGGTCGAGGATACTTATAATGAGTTGGCTGAAGCTCTGGAAAGAGGGCGTAGGAGATTAGGTGAGTTGGATGATTTGATTGTTAATGTTGATGTATTTAAGAGGAATAATGTGTCTCTAGATATAGCTGGTGAATATACACATATTTTTGTCAAGGCTGGTTTTATTCCTGAGGTTAATGTAGATAAGCTTATGGAGGCTTTGAAACCGTATAATGTTGTTTTGAGTGTAATGAAAGGTAGGGAGAAGGAGAATTTTATATTGATCGCTGGGTCTCAGAAGGATAAGGAGGGTATTGTGGGTGTATTGACTGCCCTTAATTTTGAGGAGGCCATCGTCCCATCTGATTTGGGTACGGATCCTCGGGAGGTCTATAGTAAATTGGTGGATGAGAGAAAGAAACTTCTTTCTGATTTGAGTAGGTTGAGAGAGGGGTTTGTAAGGCTTAGGGAGAGGTTCCATCCATATTTGAGGTATGTTAGATTTATGTATAGGGTTAAATCTATGCTTGTTAGGACGAGGAATTTCTCTGTTGTTTATGGTTGGGTTCCCTCCGATAAGGTTGATGAGTTGAGGTCTTCTCTTGATGGTGTTACTGGTGGGCTTATGCATATGGAGGTGTCTGATCCGGGGCCTGAGGATAAGCCGCCTACATTATTGTCTGAATTACCTTTATTAAGTCGTTTTCAATTGATTGTTAGAATGAGGGGTGTGCCTAATTATAATGAGATTGATCCAACTATTCCCTTCACGATCCTCTTCTCGATTATGTATGGGATGATGTTTGGTGATGTGGGGCAGGGAGTAATTTTATTTATTATTGGGCAGATTCTATATAGACTTAGAAAACCGTTCTTGGGGATATCTTATTCAGCCCTTAATAAGTTGGGTGCCATACTATCAACAGCTAGTATATTTTCCATAATATTTGGGTTCCTATATGGTGAGTCGTTCCTGGTTCATTTTATGGAGCCCATTTGGCTTAACCCTATGGAGGAGCCTTTGGTTATAGCGGTTGCATCGATAATTTTTGGATTAATTCAGCTGAATATAGGTCTGTTGATGAATATAGTTAATAATTTGTTGAATAGGGATTATGCTGAGGCTTTGCTTGGTTGGCGTGGCGTAGTGGGGATGGTGTATTATTTGATAGGTATCGTGTTGGCTATTAGGTTTATTACTGGTCACATGAGTTTAGCCGTATTTGGGGCGCCTGAGAATATGCCCCTAGTTCTTGTTGAGTTAGGTTTATTGGTGTTTATTTTCCTTAAGCCAACTATACTGAATGTATTCTCTAAGCATAAGCATCCGTTTTCGGAGGTTATGATGGAGGGTATAAGTGAGTTTATTGAGATGTTCTTATCCTATATAACTAATTCAATATCATATATTAGGTTGGGGGCGTTCGCTATCGCGCATGTTGCGTTGGCATCAGTGGCTGGCATATTGGCTGGTAGTATGGGCTTTATACCATCATACCTTGTATTTAACGTCATTGTTATTTTAATTGAGGGCTTCGCAGCTGGCATACAGTCTATAAGGCTTTTATTTTATGAGTTCTCTACGAAGTTCTATATTGATGAGGGGAGGTTGTTTAGGCCATTTAAATTATAGTAAATTGATGGATAAATGATATATAATTAACCTTATAAAGGATAGCTCTAGATAAATAGATTTAATATTTCCGCAGGGGGTAGGTGCTATGGATATTAAGTTGCTTAGTGGTCTCAGCTTGAATAGAAGAACTCTCTTTAGAATAGTTCTGTTATTCAACTTGTTGATTATTGCTATCGCATTCTCCTCACTGGTGGTTACGGTTTTTGGTCAGGAGCAGCAGGCGGCTATTCCGCAGGGAGATAAGTTTGTTGGTGCTGGTATAGCTGTTGCAGGTTCTACGCTGGGCGCCGGCATCGCGATTAGTGGGACTGCGAGTTCAGGTATGGCTGCCTTGGTTGAGAAATCTGAGTTATCGACTTGGCTATTATTGTTGGCAGGGCTAGGTGAGGGAGTAGCGATATATGGATTGATTATTGCGATTCTGATATTGGGTGCATAGCCAGTTCTCTCTCTTTATTGTTTATAAATTATTTACTGAAAAAGTTTCTTATATATACTCTCCCCCCTTAATTTTTGCCGCTGTGACGACTACTGTAGTGAATCCTATCATTCTGAATCTAGGTCTAATTCGCCCCTTCTTAAATTGTAGTTCTCTATAACTTATCTCTATGGCCTCTATGTCTGTAAATCTTTTCCCTATATATTCGGCTAGTTTATCCAGTTGGTTATATGTCGGTACAATGAATCCTACTCTACCTGAGTTCTTGAGGGCTAGATATACTCTATCTAATGCCTTCCATGGTTCATCTATATCAACGATAGCTATATCATAATAATTTTTTGGTGGTGATGCTTCTAGGAAGTCGGTTTTATGTATATTTAATATCTTAGTATCTACTCCTATCCTATTTAGGTACTTTATTGTGCTCCACATTATGTCTTCTCTACGTTCATATGCATCAATATGGCCTTCTCCGTTTAATATGGTTAGTATGGCTGAGGTGAATGCACCACTTCCCATACCTACCTCTAATATCCTTGTCCCAGGATGTATACCGAGTTTTAGGATTAAGTAACCTATGTCCTTTGGGTATACTATCTGTGTAGGCCTTGGAGTTTTTATTATGTAGTCATAGATTGTTGGTTTTAATACGTAGAAATGGTATCCCTTGTCGCTGGATATTTCCCCCCCGTAGCCTGCCTTTAAAATTTCTTCATGATATATTCTGCCTTTGTGTGTATGAAATATTCCTCCTTCACTTAATTTTATTAACCATTTTTTACCCTTCTCATCTAATAATACTATGTATTTCCCATATTCTAATTCATCCATGATTTATTACCTGACTAGAATATTTGTAACAATTATTTTTTTGATGATGTTTAATAGGAGTTTGTTAGCTGAGGTAAAGTTTCTCATATTCTTTTAGGTGTTCCGCTGAGGTTTTGTAGTCGCTAAATAGGTTGGCGACATATTCTATATCTTCTACGTCGGCGATGTCTTTATTCTTTAATTGTATTACTTCTTTGGTGGGTGCTAGTAACATTATTGCATATCTGAGGCTATGTTCTTGAGCCATCTCAACGAGTCTCTCCAGTGCTTCATCTGTGAGTTTCACATCTTCTTCTCTCATCCTAATCTTGATTATTTCCCTCATTTCGTCTTTGGTATATGGCTCTGTTATTATAATTAGTAGTCTATCTAATAGGTCCATTGGGATTCCGTGTGGTGAAGTTATGTCTGTTCCCCTAATTTTGGTGAATCCCCTGTTGGATGCAAATATTATGATTGGAGCCATCTCACTTTCAAGAGCGCGGTTTAGGAATGCATATGCCTCTATGTCTAGCATGTGTATCTCATCCACGAATAATACTCCTGGTATTATCTCTGCCCTACCCTCCTCGACCAAGTTTTTAACCCATTCATCAACTTCCCTCCTAATATCGCTACTTATTTCTTTTTCTGATGTTGTGAAGAATAGGCTGAGTAGGCTTCCTCCCCTTGCCCTCCTTAGATCTAGCTCATGTAACGTCATTACATATATAAATTCTCTCTCTTTGATTATGGGTCCTGTGGGTCTATCTAAATATTCTTCTCCTTCTATGTCATAGAGCCTCGGAGCCTCTTTAGATCTACCTAATTTGGTGACCTTACCAGTCTCCTTATCGATCATTATTATATCTCCTTCTCTTATGCCTTGCTGAATGAATGCAAGAGCTATCTCTGTGCCAGCCGAGAAGGTTTTCTCCTCATCCTTTGTCGCTATGGTTATTTTGATACTCTCAGGGATCTGTTGATATGGGTTATATGGATGGGGAGCCATCTTAACCTCTAGTTTCTTAACCTCTCCTTCAATGACCTCTCTTAAGTCCTTAATCTTTACACCTATAGCTTTTCTAATGGCTCTCATCAAGGCCTCCGTTTTACTATACTCTGCTGAATATATCTCGGATGCGCTTAAATATATAAATGGTACGTCTTTACCCAATTCTTTTGCTATTCCTATGGCTATGGCAGTCTTCCCGGTTCCCGGAGGCCCGCTAAGCAATATAGCTCTACCAGCCATTTTTCCCCTCTTAATCATCTGCACTATAATGTAAGCCGCTTCACGCGCCCTCTGTTGACCGACCATGCCCTGTGACTTGAACTTAGCTTTCCCATTCTCTATACCTAATCCTCTTATATGGGTGTGTGCACCTATTCTCTCGAATGTAACTCTTACGCTCATATCACTACCCCCCTAATCACCTTAATAATTTTAATTATGTATCTTTAAAATCTTTAATTAGATTGGTGGTGGTTCGAGCTGGTAATCAAATGGGGCATCGGTTATTTGGATATTAATGTTGATAAAGTATATTCTTTGGATAGGTTGCTTAATGTTGATTATGTTGGTTTTGGGAATATATTGCCCATTGGGAAGCGTTTATCTTTATTTCCACCTAAGGTGGTGGAGGGTGGAAGATATACATTCGTTTCAACTGTATCGCATCAATACATTAAAATGGGTGTCTCATCTTTACTGGTTGGAGGCGGCGTATCCCTAAATAATTTAATTGATTATGCCATTAGGAGGGATATATATGTCAATATTGTACCGCTATTCAATCTTTTTGAGAGTCTCGGGGGTCTTTATAAAAATAATCTTCTTTTAGAGATTGGAAGTGATGGCGTTAAGCCTTATAATAAGGTGGAGATAGGTGAAGACAAGTTAACTATTTATATGGATTTTCTAGTTAGATTCTCAGAGACCCCCCGCTTTATTTCAATAGATTTATCGGTTGACGCTGTTGATAAGTTGAGGAGGCTAGTATTATTAGCTTTAGATTTGAATGCTAATTTAGGTGCTGGGGTCATATATTGGGATGGCTCGAATTATAGGTTGAGGCTCTGGATAACCAGAAGGGGTTATAGGTTATTGGTCGATGAATTGGGTGAAGTGTTGTTTCATGAGATTGATGTATATAGTGAATATGATGACCTAGTTGATTTTGAGTACTTTAGGGATATTTGG
>WAJV01000106.1 GCA_015523725.1 Candidatus Geothermarchaeota archaeon | reverse complement strand
GTGTTTGATAGTGCTCCATAATGTTGCCCCAGCTTTAAATGTTGTTCCCGAAGACTCTACTGCATATCCTATATTAAATTCTACACTAGATGTTGTAAAGATCATGGCGCTTAGACTTCCAAATGAACTTGATGATTCAATCCATGCCACCGGTATCCTTCCATAACCACTACTTGGCCAAATATAACTATCCACCAAGATCCATATATGATAAGGACTTATTTCAGATGGCTTCGATGGCGGTAGATAAGATAATGTGCTCGAATCACGAATCAACCCTCTTTTGTTTACTTCACTTATGGTACTCGTTTTAATTATCCTTGGATGGCTAGGTGCGTCGGGCCTTCTATTTATATGCATAGTCCTGGTTAATGAATATGATTTCCCCCTTTGAATTTCAATTGGATTTAATCCTATTGACGCTTGATCGATATACAATCCATTTGATGAATTATATGTCAATATTAGTACTATATGTGGATAGGATGATGCGGCATCATCACCCAAGTAACTTATCCACTCATTCATTACGTTCCTAACACTTGTTAAATTACGCTCAATATATACTCCATGCTCATCAGTTTTTCCAATAAATAAAGTCCTCCAAGCACCACCTCTGTCAGGCGGTTCAGGTATTATAGCCTGAATAGAGACATTCGCAAGTGATCTACCAGAATCATCAATTATATAAAATGCGAATACTTGACCTGAATTTATAATTGAGGGCCGTAATCCAAATACTTGAATCATTAATATAATCACTACTATAAAAATTAAAAACAAATATTTTTTTCTAGACATTTCATGAATAATAATAAAAAAATAAAAAATAATAAATTTAACATATATTTTAGATTATAGCATTATAATAATACTTACTAGTCATTGCGAAATAGCTTTATGTTATCCTCAAATATTATTATGACTATCTGTGCTACTTGGAAACCCCTGAATTAGTAATAAATATTCAAACTAATCAGATAGGAACCGAGTAAAAATAGTAATCCCATTAGCATAATCCAAAATTATGTAAAAGGTCGTTTATAGAAGTTTATCATAATTTATAATAAAGCTATTTTTGATTATTTATGAGTGGGTGACCAAGTAAAAGAAGACTTAGAATTTAATAATTGAATTCTTTACTCCTATAAAAAGTTATAAGGCATTATATGTTGTATTATCTATTTCTTTCCTTGCTTTGTATACGCGTTGGGTTATCGCTATGAAGATAATAGCTATTGTACCCAGTATGGCCTAATAGTTCTTTGGGGTTGGTTGGTGGCCAATAAGGCAACCAATATAAGTATAATTATAATGTATATAAGATCCATGGCTTTCTTCTAATGAAGCGCGCACTGAAGTTAATTATGTTTAAATATATGTTTATGTTTAATTCATTATATGCCGTTTAAGACATTGACTATTAAGAAGGAGGTTTATGACGAGCTTTTGAAGTTGAAGAGGAAAGATGAAAGTTTTAGCGAGTTACTCTTAAGGTTGGTTAGAAGAGCCCGCAATATTGATACTCTGTATAAGTTAGTGGGTACAGTTGATTGGGTGAATAAAGAAGAGTTGCTTAGAGAGATTTATAGGCGTAGGTTCGAGGTAAGATGATCATCCTCGATACAGACGTCCTAATAGAAATTATGGATAAAAAGTCCAAGAGAGCCACCGAGCTAATAAGAATCATAGCTGATTCAGGAGAAGAGGTGGCTACAACCTCGATCAACCTCCATGAAATTCTATATGGTCTACTTAAAATAGGCAGAGAAGGTGTAACCAAAAGAGTATTAGAGTTAAACATCGTAGAATATAATAAAGAGGATGCTCGTCTCTCATCAATATTGGAGGTTGAGATGGAGAAACGGGGAAGAAAAGTAGCCAGGTTAGATTGTATGATCGCGGCTATCGCCATTAATAGAAATGCATACCTATATACCTTGAATACTAAGCACTTCATAGGGTTCAAGGAGTTCGGCTTAAAGCTATTTAAATAATGCTGCTAGGCGAAGTATAATAGCTTAATAGATGCTTATTATTCGTATAATCTGGGTGGTTCGAGACAAATATGCTACAGACTTTTATGAATTAGGGTATAATTTT
>WAJV01000105.1 GCA_015523725.1 Candidatus Geothermarchaeota archaeon | reverse complement strand
GGTGCATTCATGTATCTAAATCCGAATATCACAGTAAACGCCTCATACTATGGGGATCAGGATAAAATGGTGGCTGAATTGCTTGGAGGAAAGAAGGCTGATGTCATCGCCCCATGCCTCGATTATATTCCAGTCCTAATTGATAACGACTTAATTGAACCCATTAAAACTAACTTACTATCTAACTGGAGTAAGATGTTCCCCATATTCCATGAGAAGGGAGTTAAATATAATGGGAAAGTATATTTTATACCAACTAATTATGGAACTGAGGCAATTGATTATTTAAGACCGGCATTCCAAGAAAATGGTTTGAAAGAGCCGACTTCTTGGTATGATTTCTTCCATCCAGAGGAATTAGGTTTTGATAAATTGGATAATCCAAAGAGAATATTGATGCCTGATGATTCTAAAATGGCTATAGCTATGGCTGCATTAGCATTGGGAATAGATTTAGATAAAGATAAGGATAATAAATGGGAATTGGATGATTCAGAGCTACAAGAGGTAAAACAACTATTGATTAGCCAGAAACCATACGTACTTAAGTATTCCGAAGAGATTGACTCAGAGATGCCGAACTTAATGGCTAACGGTGATGTCTACATGTCGCTGGGGTGGGCGCCGGAGACACTGGAATTGAAGGGAGAAGGATATGATGTCGTGTATATATTACCAAAAGAGGGTGCTTTAGTATTCTTATGTGGAAACGCAGTAGTGAAAGGAACTAAGTATCCAGAAGCGGCACATAAACTAGTAGATTTTTATCTATCGGAATATGTTCAGAAACAAGTCTTCGCAGAACAATATTGGTATGGAATAACCAATCAAGAAATAGTTAATGAATTGAAGAATGAAGACCCTGAGCTCGTCTCAGGATTAATGCTTGATAAACCAGAGGAGGCTCTATCCGTAGGAGTCTTCGAATATCCTCTGGATGAAGGGGAAGAAGATCGTTGGGATGAAATCTGGAACCAAGTATTGGAGGCCTAAAATTCACCCCAAAATACACTTTTTATCTTACTCATACTCCATAAAGCCTAGGTGTATAATGTAAATGAAGGGAGAGGTTATACTTAGGGTGGAGGGATTATGGAAATATTTTGGTGATGTAATAGCATTAAGAAATATAAATCTAGAGGTTTTAAAGGGAGAATTACTGGTTCTCCTAGGGCCCAGTGGAAGTGGTAAATCAACTCTATTAAGAATCATAGCCGGCCTCGAGAAACCTACCAAAGGAAAAGTATATATGGATTCTGAAGATATAACAGACCTACCTCCATATAAGAGAGATACAAGCATGGTATTCCAGTCTCTAGCACTTTTTCCAAATATGACTGTATATGATAATGTTGCTTACGGTCTAAAGATAAGGGGAGTCCCCAAGGATGAGATTGATAAGAGAGTTGATGAGATACTCGACTTAGTAAAAATAAGAGAATTGAAAAATCGTAGAGTAACTAAATTATCTGGCGGTCAAAGGCAGAGAGTCGCTATAGCCAGGTCATTAATATTAAATCCAAGCATCTTACTTCTAGACGAACCACTCGGGGCTCTTGATCTAAAGCTAAGGAAAGAACTCCATGTCGAACTCAAAAGATTACATGAGGAGGTGGGGAACACGTGGATATTTGTTACTCATGACCAGGAAGAGGCTTTAACCCTTGCTGATAGAATAGGGATAATGAATAATGGCAGGCTCGAGCAAGTCGGTGATAAGTGGGATCTATATGAAAAACCAGCCACTAGGTTTGTTGCTGAATTCATAGGTGAGACCAACTTAATAGATGGTAAAGTGGTGGAGGTTGGTGATAAATATATTGTTGTTGATTGGATGGGTGAGAAGATCTATGCCCCAGTTTTAGAGAATATAGATAGAGGGATGAATGTCTCAATTAGCATCAGACCTGAGAATATATCCGTCTCATTCAGACCAAAAAGTGTTGGGGAAGGAGTCAATATATATGAGGGAGAAGTTGTAGACGAACTATTCAAAGGATCATATGTAATTTATTATGTGAAAATTAGGAATGGTCAGGTCATTAGAGCCACTGTTTTAAGTAAGGACGCCGACTTTGATGTGGGTAATAAGGTATATATTTATTGGAGATTTGATAAAGGGGTGACTATAATAGATTGAGTAATAAACTTTTGGATAGAATCTTGTATAAATATTTAATTAGGAGGCTTGGTTATTATCTTGGGAACTTACCAGGCATAATTTATATTCTATTACTTTTCTATGCACCCATAGCTATCCTATTCGTTATTAGCTTGACACCTCCCCACAAATATATTGTTATATGGGAATTCACCCCGATCAATTATTTTAAAGTGTTCACAGAGGCTACATACTATAGAATTCTATTAAATACTTTTATGATAGTGTCTGTAGCAACCATTCTACTAATAATAGTCGCATATCCAATAGCATATTATTTAGCAAGAATAGCTCCAAATATAGGTGACCGTCTATTACTCTTTACAATAATTCCAGTAGAGGTAAATTATTTAATCAGGATATATGCTTGGAGAGTCATACTCGGTGAGAATGGATTCCTAAATAGCTTATTAATATCTATGGGATTAATACATAAACCGTTGACAATATTTTTCTATAGCTGGTTTGCAGTAGTCATTGTAATCATTCATGAATACCTTCCATATGTGGTTGTTCCATTCTATTTGAATCTCAGGGGAATACCTAATGAAATATATGAAGCCGCGATGGATTTGGGTGCATCAAAACTTCAGATACTACGGACAATAACCCTACCATTAAGTAAACCTGGATTATTATCGGTTGTATTCATAGTATTCATACCTACATTAGGTGAGTTTGCAATACCATCGCTTGTCGGTGGACAAACTGGACTAATGATTGGAAACCTTATAGATAGATATCTATCCCAGTTCAATTTGGCCATCGGGGCGACATTGAGTTTCTTCCTACTTCTCTTCTCAATAATAATTTCCCTAATAATGATAAGGCTATTTGGATATGAAGCGTTGTATGCCCGGTGATGATGATTGAGGATAGAGATAAGTGGAAAGATAATTAAATATATCTTGGCCATATATACTGGGTTAACGATAGGCTTCTTCATATACTTCCCAATCAGCATCCTCTATATCTATAGTGTTAATAATACTCCATATTTCATCCCTGAATGGAGGGGATTCACTCTCCAATGGTTTTTAAAGATATTTGAGAGGGGAGATCTGCTAAACTCTATATGGAATAGCTTAATTATAGCAGTCTTCGTAACCGCCATATCGATGGCACTGGGTATTCCACCATCATTCTACCTCGTTAGAACAAAGGGGAGGATTAGGGACGCATATTTTCTATATCTAATGATACCATTCATAATTCCATGGATAATTATAGGTGTGGCTGATTTCATATTATTCTGGTTCATTGGCGTAAATAAGAGCCTATTGACAGCGGCTTTATCCCATATAGTTTATAGCATTCCCCTGATAGTAGTAATATTAACACCTAGGATATACAGTTTAGACCCGTCTCTGGAGGAGGCTAGCATGGACTTGGGAGCAGATGAATTAACAACATTCCGTAAAGTAACATTCCCACTTATATTTCCATCTATTGCCTCAGCAGCTATAATTACATTCGCATGGTCATTTGATAACTTCGTTATAAGCTACTTCACTCTGGGAAATGAATTAACTTGGCCTGTATGGGTATTCTCAGTTATAGGGAAAGTTCCTAGGATCATGCCGATAATAAATGCAACATCAGTGATAATAATCACAGTATCTAGTATAGCAATATATATACTTGCAAAGAAGGGGTTAACGGAACTATTCTAAATAAAATATTTTAATATCAATGATAAATTATATATAAAATATATTAAATTTAATTATCATCCATAAATAACCATAAGTTAATTGGTGAGGCATATGCCTAGCTTGAGCACGGGTCTCGTAATAGCTGGGGCATATGCTGATAAATTAAGGAGGACATTGTTCGCCCAACTCTCAAATCAAATTAAGGAGGGACGGATTGAGAGTAGTGAAGTCGCGAGGGCCGCTGCAGAGATCAACCAATTAATTTACAATATTTTAGTTGATGCCCTAAAGATAGATAAGGGTGATGTAGTGAGAATCAGAATCGATTACGAAGTGAGCGATGGGAAGATAAGTTGGAAGAAAGATACATTGAATCTAGAGATATTCAAGAGAGTAGATGAAGATAAGATTAAACAAACCATACAAGAGATAATAAAAAGCTAAGAATTGAGAGTAACTATTTATAAACTAAATTACAATCATCTATTTTTCAGTCCACATAATAAGAAAAGACTCAAAGAATATTAATGATGAATATAAATATAATATCTTGATGCGGGAGAGTAAATTAGAAATAATCTCAAAACAAGTTACGTTGCTTGGACATTGTACATTCTGTGACAATGTCATGCTAGGGTTTAATATAAGGCCTCAGGAAGGACAGCTTGAAGAATATCCCGTGGAATTTCGTAGAAAGATCCTTGTAATGAGTGAGTTGATAAACTCCATCGCAAATAGATTTAATAATTTAAAGATAGTTATTTATGATGCTGCTAGCATAACTGGATTACTAAAAATGCTTAAGCATATGTGTTTCAGAGACCCGGTGTTTATACTTAATGGTAAGGTAATTTATAGAGGGGGCATACCCTCCTATAAAGAACTTGAATCAGTTATCTCGAGATATATTGAGAATAAATTGCTTCAATAGACAAATTCATCAATATCGTATTCTGCTACTATAGGGGCATTCTTCTTATCAAATGATAGGCCAGACACTATATCACTAATCTGTCTATCCATCTCACCCATATTGAGTGAAGTCAGACCATATTTAAGTGATAGATATCTATAGGGGGATTCCTCCCTAACCTTCAATCTACTCATATATATAATATCCCTCTTATCAAGAGGCATCATATTAATTATCTTAATTGTCTCATTAACATGCTCCTTGTAATATTCCCTCCCACCAGCCCCAATCAATATAATAACCCCAACGTTTATACCAGCATCTTTAAACAAATTTACATACTCAACCGCCATATCTGGAGG
>WAJV01000104.1 GCA_015523725.1 Candidatus Geothermarchaeota archaeon | reverse complement strand
TACCTACCCATAAGGTAGACACACCATGTAGTATATTAAGTAACAACCAAAACAAAAAAATTACTCGATGAATGATCATAACTTTTATAAGTTCAGCATATAGAGGGTAGGCAATTATCGGTGGAGTCGGTGGCATATATGAAGCCTGGAGTATGTATCCCTTACGGTATAACTTTTATATCATTTAATATTTGGAAGTCTTCATCGAATGTTGCTATCGTATCTATATCTAATCTTTTTGAGACAGCTATATGGATAGCGTCTGCAGGGAGCAGTCCATATTTCTCCATGTATTCAACTGCATTGAGATAATCTTCTAAGTCTATATGCACTATTCGTAAACTATTATTTGATAAATATAGTACATATCTATTAAAAAAACTTACTTTTTCGAGGCATCTATCTCTTAATTTTTTATCGTGTTTAAGGGCGTCCCGTATCCTCCAGATATTTTTAGTGTCGAGGATTGAGCATGCTTCTGCATATATTATCTTGAAACAAACTTCTTCAAGAACCATGGGTGTTGTATACCCAGTTACATTATTCATCTCTATATTACCCAATATTTTCTCAGCTTCATCAGCCCCGGGTTCATCCAACAATAGTCGGAGGAATAGTGATGAGTCTATAAATATTTTCATCTAGACACCGTATAGATCTCTTCCAATTCTTTTGAGGAGAATTTACTCTTCACTATTCCTCTAATCTTCCTTGTAAATGTTTCAGACTTACTGGTGTTCATGGCTATGAAAGTCTCCATGGCCTTTCTAATAGCCTCACTACGTGATAGACCCATAGACTTGGCCACTTCACTAAATCTCTTTAGAAGCTCCTCATCGATTCTTATGAATATTCCTTTGCTCATGATATACACCGGCATATATATGTATATCAGAAAAAGATATATAAATATAATGAATTAGTTGGATGATAGTTCGATTATTTTTCCGAGGGCTTCTGCTAAATCGGATGCATTCGGTAAACTACGTTCTTTTATGCTCTTCAAATCCATGCTCCGCATCTTATTGATTAGAATATTGAGGTGTTTTTTCGTCCCCATTAGGAGTATGGATGTTGGTTCGAAACCACTAAATAGAGTATCACTTGGGGTGGCTGCTTCTCCACCTATGGCCAACATCTCTTGCTTAATAATTAATGCAAGGATCTTTGGAACACCATATATATACACCACTTTAAACACTCCCTTCGAACTCATTATCTCAGCTCCCCTCCTATCGACATTCATCATTTCCATCAAGTCAACCAATTCATCATCACTAAAGATTGTGTCGAGGTCGGTTAAAACGAGGCCCGAGTCATGCACTAAATGACGAATCTTTGGGCGAATATATTCAGCCAGCCTTACCGCTTGTATAGACTCAGTGACATTATGGGTCCTAATTATTGATGCCCCATTATATACGGCTATTGCCTCGGCCGCCACTGAACCTATTAGCCTCTCCTCTGGGTCTTTTAAATTCAATATCTCTCCAATAAATGATTTTCTAGAGACCCCTATTAGGATCGGCCTACCTAATATTAGCAGTCTACGTAAGTTTCTAATTATATTTGCATCCCATTCATACCACTTTAATCCAGTATCTCGGAAGAAGCCTATTCCAGGGTCTATCACAATCTTGTTTTCCCTAATGCCATTAGACAAGGCCTTCTCTAGACTGTTTTTCAGTAGTCTTCTAATATTAGTTATCGGTTCTATATTGGGATCTACTTCTCCATATGCCATTACAATGAGGGATGCATCGGAATCCCTAACTACATCAACCATCTTATCATCATTCTTCAAACCGGAGGTGTCATTAACTATCCTAGCCCCTAGATTAAGAGCCGCCTCAGCCACCGCCGAACGCCTAGTATCTATTGATATTGGGACCTCGAGGCTCTTGGCTAATTCCTTAACAACTGGTTTTATCCTCCGAATCTCCTCCTCGACAGGAATATATGTATCTTTATATGGCGCTGTCGACATCCCCCCAATATCAATTAAATCTGCCCCAGACTCAACCATATTGGTAGCAACATCATACGCCTTTTTTACGCTAGTAACTACACTACGTTTATAGAAGGACTCTGGGCTGAGATTTATTACTCCCATTATTCTAACCGGATGTTTTAGACCAACCTTTACACCACCAAGTTCAGTATCAGCAAATATCTGATTCAATCTATCCACCTATATATTGGTAATATATAGACAGTTGAATATACATTATTCAACATGTATTAAATTACTAATTGGACTAGGACCCACAATATTTCTATATCCATTCTAAATAGGATTATTTTATAGATTATATGGGGATTGTCGTGAGGCTAAGTGAGTGGATAGTCATCTATCGAAGAATAGCGTATGTAATGCATTATAATATGTTTGCAGATCAGGTCGTCCCAATAGTCGCATTAATAATCAATTTAAATAGAATTATCCATCC
>WAJV01000103.1 GCA_015523725.1 Candidatus Geothermarchaeota archaeon | reverse complement strand
AAGTATATACTGTACGATTATTCGAAATAAGTGGGTTACACAACTATCTCATGCAGCCTATCTTGGAAAAGAGCTGATGAAAGCGGAACTATCAATCAAGCTGGGGTTCAAGTATATTCAGGACAAAATATAATATTAAAATAATTCTGCCTAACATCCAATTAGGTGAACTGTTTCACTTCTAAACACGCAATATCCTGTTCTTCACCTGAAAATAAAAATATTTTCCTATAACAAGCACCATAATTGAAAAATGATGCTCACCCCGCACTCCGATTCAGCTCAGAATCATTTACTTTAAACTACTTTATCAAGAGTGTCTAAGCTATTCCCAACTTCATGCATTACACGGAGTTACACACTAGCAGTATATCTCCAATTTTCAACACAATGGCTTCTATATCCTTAAGTATCTATAGATAAACAAGTTAATGCTTAAGATATCATATGGTGAACATTGAAAACATAACTTGATTACTTAATTTTTACCCATTCATTATAAAGAATAATCTTCCATCGATAATTTATCAATCCAAATTGGTATAAATTAAGTATGTATTATATATTATGTATTATTTAGGCGTTCCTAAATTTATAATGAAATACAAGGGTACCGGTGACGCTAATGTATGCACAACTATTGATATCGTTGAGAGAGGGATTTGAGGCAGCATTATTAATAACAATAGTACTATCATATCTCAGTAGGAGTGGATGGCGTAGATATAATAAATATTTGATACTAGGTGGCCTCGGTGGAGTATTAACAAGTATTCTATTTGGGTTGGTGGCATATAATGCATATTTATTTATAGAGGAAAAAGAGTTGGTCGAGGCCATAGGCGCATTTATCGCCGTGCCTATATTAACTAGTGTTATTTATTGGATGGCTAAAAGAGGTAAGAGATTGAGGGAGAAAGTGGAGAGGGAGGTAGAGACGAGGATAACAAAAAAAGGCGCCTTGGGAATATTATCCCTAGGCTTTGTATTTGTGTTTAGAGAAGGTTTAGAGACCGTTCTCTTCTTATTGCCTCTCTTATTTGCAAAACCATTTAATACAGCTATTGGTGTATGGCTCGGGATTATATTAAGTCTTGGATTAGCATACAGCATTTTCCAACTAGGATATAGATTAAACATAAGGTCATTCTTCTACTTCACTAGCATACTACTCGTCTTGGTTGCAAGTGGAATACTCGGCTACGGGGTCCACGAGTTTATAGAGTATGGTGAAGAAGTAGGATGGAGTATAGAGCCATGGTCAAACTATATATTTAAGTTGGATATACCCACCAACAACATATTTCATAATGAAGGATTGATTGGCGGGGTCTTGGCAGTCTTGATAGGATATACAACAGAGATGGAGCTCATAAGATTCATTTTACAAGTCGGCTACCTCATACTGGGCCTAATATTAATTTGGAAAGCTTATAGAAATACACCACTATAATCAATTATCATAAGGAATAGATGATAATTGGCTACCCAATAAGTTCTTCCGAGAAATATAGATTCCTATCATTGAACTCCAGCTTAAATTCATTAAATAGATCATCATCCAAACCAATATATTCTGGAGGAAAAATACCTCTCCCCATTAAGCATCTCTTCAAATATAGACTCACTATGGATGAGGCTACATAACCCGTCGATCTAGCCATCGCACTAAAACCATATACATCAAAACCTGCCTCATAGAAATTATATACAATAGTTTTTTCAGCCTCACTTCTTAATATAACCCTCAAAATTACTTGGTCAGGCACGCCGCTCCTCCTAAGCCTCATATCTAAGAGCCTTACCAAAAAATCCCTCGGCTTAACTCCATCCACCAAATCATCACTAAACAAGCCGAGACTTCTTAATAAAACCATTTTCTCCACATGTCCAGGATATCTAAGAGTCTTCTCCCACATATTCCTAACTCGTTTAAATGTATGTAAGAGCGTTCTCAAACCATCTGTATAGAAGGCTTCAAGCACACCAACACCTTCGAAGCTAAACTCCTCAAGACCAGATAGAGGCTCCACCATCTTAACAGATCCCTCAATAACCACTTTTGGAGGCCTCATATACTCGTCTACCAGATCATCGGCCGACCATGTAATAACATAATCAAGGGGAGGAATATTCTCAATAGGTAATCCCCCAACATAGATCATTACATCATTCACATTATCCGATACTCTAAAACCTCTACCAACTAGGATATTGCTTAGGCCTGGGGCCAACCCCGCATCGGGCACCACCAATATACCAGCGTCCTCAATTAAATTCCTTAGCACAAATATATCCTCCGGCATATAGGAAATATCAATCAAATCTATTCCTACCTTAGCAGCCGCTTTAACCACTTTAATCCCATACCTACCAGGGAGTGCATTCACAACTAAGTCAAAGCCGCCTAATACACCCTCCAACTCAACTAAATTATTTGCATCAACCTTATAACCTTGTATAGAGAACCCGAAGTCACGATTAAATCTCTCTAAATTCCCTAAATATTTATCAGCTACATAAAATTCCTCCACTAAACCCCGTTGGATTAAGTCAAATGCAACGACCTTACCTATATTACCCAATCCCAATAACAGAATCTTCATGGAAATATACCTCCACCAAGAATAGTAAAGCAATTATAGACATATGATTTAAACTATCTATGCCTAAGCCTTGGATTGAGAATCTCCTCCAATGAATAGCCCACAAGTATAAAACCATATATCAATAATAATATGAATATCCCTGGTGGCACAAAATACCACCATTTACCAGTACCTAATGCCCCGGAGGAGAATGCATAATGAAGAATGCTCCCCCAGCTTATATCCGATACATTACCAACACCCAAGAAAACCAAAGCAGCTTGAGAAAAAATTGCATTAGATATTGTTAGAGCAGCATTTGCATAAACGACGGGCATTACATTAGGGAAAATGTGCTTAAACAAAATTTTAAAGTGGCCAGCGCCACTAGCCTTAGCGGCCTCGATAAAAGGCCACTCCTTTATCGTCAATGTCATCGACCTAACTATCCTAGCGGTTCCACTCCAACTCAAAGCACCAATAACCAGAATTACATTGATTAAACTAGGGCCAAGTAGCGCCGCTATCACGATCATCAAAACTAAAGCAGGCATAACCAAGAAAAAATCAGTTATCCTCATCAAAACCTCGTCAATCCACCCTCCAAAGTATCCACTAATCAATCCTACAAATACACCAATAAATACGGCTACACCAGCGGCTAAAAAACCCACTAACAACGATATACGGGCGCCATAAATATTTCTTGAGAACAGATCCTGGCCAACTTCATTAGTCCCGAACCAATGCTCCTCACTTGGAGGAAGCAAATACTTGGCAGGATTAGTCTTATTTGGATCATGAGTAGCTATATATGGGGCGAATATAGCCATAATAATGAAAAAAACGATAATTATGAGGCCAACTACACCCAATTTATTAGACCTATATATACTCCAAAAATCCCTAAATGCCATATATTTAAGCTTAAGCCAACGCACACCCCTCAATATCTCACCCGAGGATCCAGGAAACCATACAAAATATCTGCTATTAAGTTAGCTAGAACTACCGATACAGCAATAATGTAAAAAGCCCCCTGCAAAATGGGGTAATCCCTCCTCAATATTGCATCATAAATTAATCTACCCACACCAGGCCAATTAAAAACAGTCTCAGTTAAAACAGCGCCACCTACAACCAAACCCAGATTAATAGCTATTATACTTATCATCGGCAACATAGCGTTCGGAAGCGCATGCTTCCTCAACAATCTTGAAACACTTAACCCCTTAGCCAAAGCCGCCTGAATATAATCCTCGGTCAATACATCTATCAGTGAGTTACGCATAATTATAGTGAATTGCCCATATAAAACCAATGTAAGAGTTACCAATGGAAGAATTAAATGACTAAAAAGATCTTCCAAATAGGAAAAAATATCTTGATGAGTTATCCCATGTGTAACCATACCACCAATTGGAAGATGTAGATAATATATGGAGAGAAGAATGAACATACCTCCAAGCCAGAAAGTCGGTATAGAATATAAACCCATAGACACAGCTAATATACTTACATCAACCCTATCCCCCCTCCTCCAAGCAGCCAAAACACCAAACAACATACCCAATAAAATCGCTATAACAGTAGCTGGCAAAATTAACACAATTGAATTAATCAGCCTAGGTACTAAAATATCAAATACGGACTTACGATAGAAAAATGATAATCCGAACTCCCCCCTCAAACTATTAAAGACATATATTAGGAACTGCTCATATAATGGCTTATCCAACCCAAACTTCCTATTCAAGGCATCTATCTGTTCCTTTGTAAGATTAGGATTCCTAAATAAGAGTCTAACGGGATCCCCCGGCAAAATCCTAAATAAAAAAAAGTTGAAGGATATTATGATAAGTATAGTGACTAGACTTATCGCCACCCTCTTCAAAACGTATGAAGAATATCTCATAGGCCATCTATCACTTTCTCCTCGAGACCAGCACCAATATGACAATGACCAGTACTATCACTGCCACTATAATCGCTAATGCAGTCGATGTGAAGCCTCCGCCAGCACCAGTGGGTGTAGTAGTGGGACTGGTTGGAGACTGTGGAGGAGGAGTCGTCGGAGAGCTTGTCGGTGGAGAAGTCGGTGGCTGCGTTGGTGTGGTAGGCTGACCGGCTGAAGCCAACCTCACTTTATAAAAGACTGTCCAATCATTTCCTCCAAAGGGTCCACCGGGCCAATCCAAATCGAACCCAGTAAACTTCTTATTATATGCTTGTAGAGCGGAAACCTCATATAATGGGAGATACGGCAAATCCTCATGTAGAATCTCCTGTAACCTAAATGCCTTAGCCCTAACCTCATCAAATGTCGTCGAATTAAGCATCTGTTTATATAATGCATCATAATCCGGATTCACATATCCACTATCGGAAGTCCCAGTTATTAATTCCGTCGATAAGAATACACTCAATAATAATGGGCTGCCGGGATCCACAAACCAATCCCATAAATCAATATCATGCTTAGGTATTATTGTACCATTCTCCTCAGCCCATATAATAGCAGCCATACTTCCAGTATCCATGGCCTGAACCTCAGCCTTAACATTAATCTGAGACCACCACTGAGCAATTTGTTGAGCCACCCTAATAGCTTCAGGCATACTACTAGGAACAAGTATAGTATACTCCATCTTCACTCCCTCAGGACTAACCCTCACACCATCTCCACCAACCTTGTACCCAGCATCATCCAGCATCTTCGCCGCCAATGTTAAATTAAACTCATAAGGACTTATGTTTGGATTATGAAAAGCATTCGAAGATGGTAATACAGTATATAATGGTTTAGCATAACCATGCCAAGCTAATAAAGTAGCCTCCGTAACATTAACTGCATGCGCCAAGGCAATCCTAACAGTCTTATCCCTTAGAGTTGGATTACCAGCTCCCTCTGGATAAACATTGAACGCCATATAGTAATATAGTATTCCAGGAGCAACAACCACATCCAAGTCAGGCATACTCTTCATCTGATCGGCGTCAGTAGGAGTAATAGTTGGACCAACGGCATCTATATCCCCAGCCTTCAAAGCCTGAGTAGCCGAGGGTACGTCACTAAAGAACTCTAAAACAACCTTATCAACATTAGGTATCCTAGAAGTCAAGAAATAATTATCATTCTTAGTCAACTCAATATATTGCCCCTCCTTATAATCCGTAACTTTAAATGGACCAGAGCCTATAGGTGGATAGTCTGGATATGTAGCCGGATCATCCACAGCCTCCCATATATGTTTAGGCACAATAGGAATCGCTGTAGCAGCCATCGACATAAACAATGCAGTCGGCTTAAAATTGAACTTTACAGTATAATTATCGATAACCTCTATCGATGTTATCATCTCCACATTCGGACCCAATCTAGACCAATTACTCATAGCCAACTCAAAGCTATACTTAACATCCTCAGCAGTCACCGGCTTACCATCATGGAAAGTTGCATTCCTAACTAAGTGGAAGATAGCTGTAGTTGCATTAACATCCCAAGACTCAGCCAAATCCGGAGCATAGGAAGCATAATCCTTATTAAACCTAACAAGGTAGTCATATACATTTGAAGATACCCAGCCAGAGACCTGAGCATATGTAGTGAATGGATTAAATGTATCGAATGAAGTACCATCCCATCCAACCCTGAAGATTACCTCTTCATCAGCTGCATATACACTGAGAAAAGGTATTATTAATGATGATATCAAGAGAAGGGTAAGTACCAGAGTTACCTTCCTACCACTAAATAAACACCACATAGAGAAAATAATTGGTTTCGGTGAATATATTAAACATTGAGATACAATTGTAACAAAAACCAACCAATCAAAAACGAATATTAACTCTATACACATCAATACATCGTCTCTAAACAACAATTGATTCAAAACAATTGATTAAAATACCAAATTATCATTTTAAGAATATACCAAATAATTACAGAGAGAAGCCATGTACCTTCTATTATAACTTATCCATTAATCAATATGATATTCCATAATACTTGCTTCAAATAATGAAACAAGACTAGCTAACAATAGGTAGATAATGAGTGAATAATGATAATACACTATTTCAAAAAATAATGTTAATAAATATTTAACATTATGATTTATTAAGGTTAATAGTTTTAATATGTGGTTACCACGCTGGGTCGGAGAAATATATTCAAAAATATTCTATTATTATAATTTAGATACCTTCACCTTTAACGATATATTAAAAATTCTGGATTTAGATAAAAATAGGCTTATGGTGGCCTTCTCCTACCTCCATAAAACTGGTGCATTAACAATCTTTAGAAAAACCAGGCCCAGGATATATCGCTTATTAGAACCAAATAACTTCATGCTACTG
This sequence comes from Candidatus Geothermarchaeota archaeon, assembly GCA_015523725.1. GTDB lineage: Archaea > Thermoproteota > Nitrososphaeria > Geothermarchaeales > JDFR-13 > WAMZ01. The sequence goes on along the minus strand of WAJV01000103.1, from coordinate 2,949 downwards.
TCATCTGGACATGCACAATTAATAAAAATAAACCAAGAGAGATACCTCAACCTTATATATAGTTTCTACAGAAAAGTTAAAAGAGGGTATAATATAAAGGCATACGCAGTATATGGCTCAGTAGCCAGGGGCACAGCAAGAGACTATAGCGATATCGATATATTAATAATCTCAGATGACTTCAAAGGAAGTATATCAAGTAGGTTAGATCAATTATATGAATATATAAAGAGTGTAAGAGATGAAATAATATGGTTACAGAAACACGGTATCCATACCAATTTAAGTATATATCCCCTTACAAGCAGAGAGGCCAATGAAATCCCAATATTATTTCTAGATATAGCTTATGAAGCAAAAGTCGTATATGATGATGGATTCTTAAATAGACTATTGAACATAATTAGAGGAAAACTATCCATGATAGGTGCTAAGAAGATAATATTAGAAGATGGTAGATGGTATTGGGATCTAAAGCCAGACTATAAGCCTTATGATGTGATTGAGATATGAAGATTTGGAAATTGGCCGCATCATATATAAGGCAGGCAGAAGCTCGAGTTAAGGATGCATCAGATGCATATAAAAATAAGAACTACCCCTATACCCTAAGGCTATCCCAGGAAGCTGTTGAGCTTTCTCTAAAGGCCTCCTTAAGACTAGTCGGTATTTAATATCCTAAGATTGACGATGTATCAGACATCTTAATTATGCATAAAGACAGATTCCCCAAATGGTTTAGTGAAGAAATCGACTTTTTAGCAGAGACCTCAAAAAAACTAATGATGAAAAGGGAGATAAGCTTCTATGGAGGAAAGGGCGCACTCTTAACCCCTGAAGAATTAATATCCGAAAAAGATGCATACGATGCCTTAAAGATAGCAGAGAAGACCTATATGTTATGCAGTAAATTCCTAAAGGAATATATAGATAAGATAATAGGAGAAAAACCTGGAGAACATACTAACCAATAAATAGAGCAATAAAGTAAATACTCGAATATCAATTGATTATAAGATAATCTAAATTACCTTATGCTATTATGTCCAATACCTAATTCAAAAAATCAGAGAAATACCCAAAAATACAGTTTATTTCCCTTAAATGAGAAAATCAGTCTCTAAAATCCAAAAAAATAGTGGAAAGACAAGGAAAGCATATTATCAATTCATTATGTTAATAGGATCTATATCCAATTACCATCGTTATAAATTAAGGGAAGTTATGTAAGTAACTCAGGTAAGAACTCAGGAACATAATCCAGCATATCACTAGCAACCCTACCAACCATATCTATACCAACAACCTCACGATCATATAAGGGTATATAACTAACGACTTGATCACCTAGATCCCTCTGTATAATCTCCATATAATGCAGTTGCTGTTGATACTGATTCTTAATATATTCATTATTAGTTGCCTCAGCAACAGATTTTTTCAAAACCATATTAACAATAACACCTCCCACTGGAATATCATATGCTGTAACCATCTTAATGAAACGCTTAACAACAGCAATGGGCAGAGATAATGGTAAGGTTACGAAGAAGAATGCAGTCTCATCACTATTCAATAAAACCTTCCTAACACTAGTAAATTTCTCATTTAAACTAATCAAATCAGCCATTAACGGGTCCTTCTTAATTTCCTCCATAACCTTCTCCTTCCTAAAAGATAACTTAACTCTTAAGGATAAAGCCTCCTCCCTACTCTTAATCATCCTCTGAAGCCATAGCCCATAAATCTTACTGAGACCAATTAACCTCACTGCATTAGCAACAGCCGCGGTATCGAATACAATCTTATCAAAATTTTGCCCCTCCTCTATAACAATATCCATCATCTTATCGAACATGGCCGACTCCTGGAAAGCCGGATTAGTAGTAGCAATCTCAATAAAGGGCTTGGGGTCAATCGGTATGTCAGCCCATTTCATAAACTCACGTATCCTTCTAGAAATATTCTCCTTATACCTAGCAACCACATCATCTATCTCGACCTCAACAGCATAAAGATTATCCACTCCCTCAATCTTCTTTATAGCACCACCCCTCAAATCTTGTTTAAAAAGACTAGTCAATGAATGGACAGGGTTAAGTGAAGCTAAGAGAGTCTTATAACCATTATTAGCATAATAGTATGCAATCCCGGCTGCACTTATAGTCTTACCCACACCCCCCTTACCACCAGTAAACAAATACTTTAACCTAGGCTTAGCCTCAACCAATTCCCTAAACCTCATACCACCCACCATTCAAAAACTAATTTTCGATACCATCAGATCATCGGCCACCCGAGGCAACATATCCAATCCCTTTGGCTCCCTCTCATAGGCCGGAAGAACAGCTGCTATATATTGTCCAAACTTCTCCTTAATCTCATTCAGATACTTATCCTGGTCCAATATCCTAGTCCTCAGAAAATCAGGTAAATCAGGGTCATCCAATAAGCTCCTAGGATACACCCTATTAACAACCACTCCAGACAAAGTAATACCCAGGTCTTTAAACATCGCTAAAGCCCTCTCAGTATCAAGTATAGCCATAGACTCAGGAACTAAAACCATAAAGAAGGCTGTCTTAGTACTATCAACCAACAAATCAGTGAAAGCCTTCATCTTATTCCTAATCAACTCCAATTCCTTTAATACCTCATCCTCACTAACCTTAGTCCCTCTTAAAGAAGCCGCAACAGCCTCATACTTCTGAGCCTCCTTCCTAGCCTCAGATAACTTATCAACCCAAGCAGTCAGTATCTCAGCCATAGCCACCATACGAACCCCATGCCCAAAAGGAGGCATATCAAAAATATACAGATCATACTCACCCTCAGCCACCAACTCAGCCATAGCATCATAAGTAGCCGACTCATACATAGCTGGCTCAGCCGAGGTAGAATTTATATATTCATCAATCTCATCAGGAATCTTATCAAGACCATACATAT
>WAJV01000102.1 GCA_015523725.1 Candidatus Geothermarchaeota archaeon | reverse complement strand
CCTTTAACAAATATTATAGTTTATTATAATATTACATCTATATTTTTATATTAATTTTTTATGTTTTCCCGAGTTAAAACATATATTTTGTGATATATATTTAACAGTGTTATATTTATCTAAAGGAGTTTTTCTAAATGAATATATTTGTTATTGGAGCTGGTGTCGTCGGCTCCTCAATAGGTATTAATTTTATTGATTTAGGTCATAATGTTGTTTTCGTTGATGTTAACAAGGCTACTATTAATGATTTGAAAAGTAAGGGGTATTCAGCTATTCCACCTAAGAAAATGGGTAATTTTTATGCAGAAATGTCAATTATAACAGTTCCTACTCCGTGTAAAGATGATGGTGGGGTAGATACGAGTTATCTAGTTAATGCTATTGGTAAGTTGGGTGATTGGCTTAGGAAGAGTGATGTTTCTAAGCATTTAGTTGTGGTTAGGAGTACTATTCCTCCATCAACTACAAGGGATCATATTATCCCAATTCTGGAAAGTAGGTCTGGATTAAAAGTGGGTGAGGAGTTAAAGTTGTGTTATCAACCTGAATTTCTAAGAGCAAGGTCTAATGTGGAGGATTCTAAGAATCCTTGGGCAATCGTTATTGGAGAGTATGATGAGGAATCTGGGGACATGTTATTATCGGTCTACGGTGATTTGTCTGCACCTATCTATAGAGTGAGTATTGAGATGGCTGAGTTTATTAAATATATATGTAATTATTTCAATGCACTCAAGATTTCATTCTCAAATGAGATATGGTTACTAGGTAGAGTATTGGGATTGGATCCTAATATGGCCTTGGAGATTTCGTCTGGTATTGCAGAGGGATTCTGGAATAGTAGGTATGGGATTTTTGGGGGAATGCCTTATGGAGGCTCCTGTCTTCCCAAAGATACTAGAGCACTATATAACTTTGCAAGGAAAAAAAGGTTATCCATGCCTATTTTGAAGGCTGTCATGCAGATTAATTCATTGATAAGTCAGCTCTCAAAGATTGGTATCGCTAAAGATGCTGTTGTTGATGGGCCTAATTGGATGCCGTCTCCTATGGTCAATGGATTTGTCGGTGATGCCTAATGTTCGCTACTTTAATTGAATTATTTAAGGTTTTATCGTCCAATCAAGTAACCCTATTCTTCATAATTTTGAGTTATTTCTGGATTCTATGGCTTGGTAAAGTCATATTTAGTTGGAGATATAAGCCGGTCGTAAATAATTTTAATGCTAAAGCCTCGGTGATAATACCTACTTATAAAGAGGATAGGGATATTTTATCGATGGTTATTGGTAAGGTGTTGAATTATCCGTCTAATTTGGTGTCGGAGGTAATTATAGTTACTGATATACGTGAAAAAGGTATTGTTGATTGGTTACGCCATGAATTTTCTTGGGATCCACGTGTCAAGATTATTAAGTCAGATCCTGGTAAAAGAACTGCTTTGGCTAGAGGTATAGAGGCTACTAAAGAGGATTTCATTGTCGTTGTTGAGTCCGATACAATGGTTAATTCTGAGACTATTCCAGAGTTAATCAAACCATTCGCTGATGAATCAGTTGGTGGCGTGGTCGGCGACCAGAGAATCTATAAGCCATATGATAGCATTTGGAGTTTCTTTAACATGGTTAGTGAGAAGATTAAATATAAGTTAACTATACCCGCACTCAGTTATTTTAATCAAGTTACTGTTTTAGGTGGTAGATGCGTCGCCTATCGTAGAAAGGCAATACTACCTAATCTATCGAAAATGGAGAATGAATTTTTTATAAATACTAGATGTATATCTGGTGATGATGGGAGATTTACATCACTATTACTCGAGGATGGTTGGAAGACGAATTATCAATCAACTTCAGTTGTCGAGACAGTATCTCCTCAATCGATGAGTGGTTTAATTAAACAGAGGCTTAGGTGGTTTAGAAATAGTGCGAGGAGGACCTCTAGGGCATTGGTTTGGGATGGATGGATATGGAGGAAGAAGGCTGCATTAGTTCAGATGATTTCTACATGGATAGGTACGATACTTATGTTTACATTATTATTTCTATTGATAAGCGGGATAATGAGTACAAACTGGTTCTGGTATGGTATGGATCCACTAGGTATAATTATAAGACTTGGATTACTATCCCTAGGATTATTATTGACCAGGTTCATTAGGATACTGCCAGTATTCGGTAGGAATATGAATAGGAAGTGGATATGGATATTGGGTTATCCATGGTATTTATTTCTGATGTTCTGGGTTAGGGTATATTCTATCCCTACAATGAATGTTCAGGGATGGATCTCTAGGAAATTTAGTGGGCCTGGAGGCTTCAAGCCTTAGAAGAAGCTTATCCCCTTCTTTTTCTTTATATGTATCATTAAAACTCCATTGTTATATTCGTAGTGATCTATTTTTCCCTTTACCTTGGTGGGTAGTTCTATATACTCATATATCCTTTTTGCTCCATCTGCCTTTACGAGTAGCCTACTACCATCTAATTTCAATTTGATTGAGTCCCTATTAACTCCGGGTAGGTCAAATACTACTATAATTTCATCATCCTTATCTATTATGTCCGGTTTAATTACATTCTTCTCTTCTCCAATGTTGCTTGGTGCAAGTGAGTCTGCTGGTTTTGGACCGAATTCCCTTATCTTTGGTTCCCCATCTGGACCTATTGTTATAGAGAAGCCTTTTATGGAGGGCTTTCCTTTAAACATATCGTCATAGATACCCATATCCCCAAATAATTTCTCCATCTTTCTAATCATATCCTTCATTATCTTGAATATTGGGTCTTCATCATCCTCCCAAAAATCGTCTCTACCCATTTTATTCTCCACCACTAAAAATTAATCCCCACCTTATATAACAAATGATATTAACTTATAAACATATATAGTCGATGAGTCTATCCTTAATGAATATTCAGTGACATCCAGTGAACGGTGTGGCTTATGGACGCTAAATATGTTAAAGTTATTCCAATATTATTAACCATATATGCTACGTGGTTTACTATAGGGATATACGCAATCTACCTACAGTTATATGCCTATTACATTGTAGGGGTCTCGAATGTTATAGTTGGTTTCTTGACTACATTCTATTTCCTTATGAATAGTATATCGTCAATATCTGGTGGTATAGTGGTGGATAAATATGGTTGGGTGAGGGGTGTCCTAGTATTTTCACTTATTATACTTAGCATAGCTGACTTTGCGACACCAATCTATAAAGATGGGGTATATCTCATTATGGTTAGGATGCTTCAGGGATTCAGCACTGGAGCCATAATACCCTTATCGAATTTAATCGGCTCTAAATTTTTAGGGGCTGGAGAGGGAATCGGAACTGTTAGTATGTTTGGGAGTATGGGTTTTGCAACCTCCGGATTGCTGGGGGGAATAATTATATCCCTTCTAGGCTATGATGGTACATTCCTCCTGTGTGGGTTAATCACATTGGTTCCAGTTGTTCTGTTTCTTTTTATTGATAGGGAGATGTATTCTGATATTAGGGGTTCAAGAATTCAGTTGGGGGAATTGCTGAAGTTTCCATTGACGATATGGATAATTTATTTGGCATATGCCCTCAGATTCATAGCTGCAGGTGGAATATGGAGTTTTTTCAGTCTCTACCTATTCAGTCTAGGTGCTGATGAATATTGGGTTGGCATAATTAATTCGGTGAATACAGTAACTCAAATTATCTTATTTCGGAGTATTGGGAAGTATTCTGAGGGCAGGGGAGTAAAGGTTTTTATGTCTGGATTGCTTTTAACTGCACTCGTTTTCTTAGGCTACTTTATCGTAGAGAATTATTTGGAGGTGTTGCCTCTACAGATTATTCTTGCTTTATCATGGGTATTACTATATCTTGGGGCCAATGTATATATAATTGAGCATACCAGTGAGTCTCAGAGGGCGACTGGCCTCGGTGCACTACAGATGTTTAATGCATTGTCATGGATAATAGGTTCTTCAGTCAATGGCTTCATTAGTGAGTATTCTGGGAGTTATAAGACATATATATTGGCGTCGGTATTCATAACATTGGCTGCGTTAATAATCGTATTTGTCTTTACTAGGAGGAATAGAGAATATTAGGTGTAGGATATGGAGAAGATTGAGAAGGCCATTGAGTTATTCAATAGGTTTAGGTCGCCTGAGGCTAATGCTAAATTAATTAGTAAGGATGATGAGTATGTTGAGGTTAAATTCTATGGGCACATGTGTTTAACATGTGGATATTATGATTATTTTGAAGATTTCAGATATGAGGCTCTGGACTTGGGTGTTGAACTGGTCATAGATGAAGTTAGGGATTATGGTGATCATGCTATAGTTAGATTTAGAATAGTGGGAAAGGATTAAGATGGGTAGGGAGGAACTAATAGATACTATTACGAAACTGATAAACAGCCGGGTATCTAAGCTGGTTGCATCTAGGATATCTGGGTTCAAGTCTGTTAATAGATTTTCTAGAGAAGCTATTATGAGAGAGTTGGCTTACTGCATATTAACAGCTAATTATAGGGCTGATCGGGTTATTGAAATAGATTCCGTGTGGGGGTATGAAATAATTAATCTGGATCTTGATAGCATTAGAAATATATTACGTGAATTTGGTTATAGGTATCCGAATGTTAGGAGTAAATACATTTATATGGCTCGGGGAAAGCTAAATGAGGTGCTTAGACTAATTAATTCCGGTATGCCCACGTCTAAGATTAGGGAGAGGCTAATAGATTTGATTGATGGGTTTGGGTATAAAGAGGCGAGTCATTTCCTTCGTAATATTGGATTCCTTGATGTGGCGATTATAGATAGGCATATATTAAAGATTTTAAAGAGGTTTGGTTTGGTAAATGATGTATCAAGATTGGATAGAAAGACATATCTCTTTTTAGAGGGATTATTGAAGGATTTAGCCGATGAACTAGGTATTACTCCTGGTGAGTTAGACCTTTATCTTTGGTATCTATCCACTGGTAAAATTCTGAAATAGAGGTTGCTAAACACCACTTAATTGGATATTTTTATACAATTTCTTGCTTATTTTATTGTTTGTCTAGGTGGGTAATGTGAATAGGCTTCTCATTCTTAGGGATAAAGATATGGATGAGTTACTTGACATAAAAGAATTTACTAATGAGATTGAGAAGTGTTTTATTCTATATTCTGAGGGGAAGGCCACAGTTCCTGATAGGAGCGTCATGGATGTTAGGGGGAATTGGTGGGGAGTGATGCCTGGATATCTTTTGGGGTATGGCGTTGCCGTTAAGATAGTTAGTGTAATTCCATCAAATAAGGAACGTGGATTACCAACTATACCTGGGTTAGTAGTTTATCTTGATGAAGAATCCGGTTTACCTCTCTCAATCATGGATGGTGCATATATAACTGGAATTAGGACGGCAGCGGCATCAATGGTCTCAGTAAAATATTTGAGGCCTAGGGATTCTGGAAAAGTACTCTTCATCGGTGGAGGATATCAAGCTAGATTCCACCTTAGGTTCCTCGTAAATTTCTTCCAGCCTGATGAAGTTCTTGTATATGATGTGAACCCTGATGCGGCGAAAAGGTTTGTTGAATACGCGGTTTCAATGGGATTGGATTCGAGGGCAGTCGATGACTTATTGAGTGGATTGCCGGTGGCTGATATTATTATAGAGGCTTCTACAACTGAGTCTCCAGTTGTTTTTGGAAGTCATATCAAGGATGAGGTTCATATAGTGAGTATAGGGGCTCATACACTAGATAGTAGGGCCTTAGATGATGAGGTTTTTATGGTATCTACACTGGTGTCGGTTGACTCGAGGAAGGCAACTATGAATGAGAGTGGTGATATTAGAGGTGCCGTTGATTCAGGGCTAATTGAGGAAGATAAACTAGTTGAATTGGGGGAGTTGAAAAAATTAGTTGGAAATAACCGTCCAAGTGGAGTTACTATATATAAATCCGTGGGTCTAGCTCTTCAAGATGTCTGTGCAGCGAACTATATCTATAGGAAAGCATTAGAAAAAAATGTGGGGGTTGGAGTGGAATTATAAAAAACCATTATTTGGTTGATTTTCTTATCTTCTCCCTAATTTCGATAATTTCTTCTTTCTTCAAGGTCAATGCAGGCTTCTCAGGTATCAATCCCTGCGGCCTAATTAGGGCTATTATAACTATGGCGGAACCTACTAGTATGTATTCGAGCCATACTGGTGATATCGGTATTATCTGGGAAAGTAGTTCCTTATATGTATATATTAGGGTTCTTACCGTCGAGAATACAAATGTTCCAACTAATACACCAACATTGTTACCAGTTCCACCGAGCATCATGAATGCCCATGGCCAGAATGTCCATGTAAGGCGGTTATAAGTAATGGCCTTGAAACTTCCAGTATATAGTGACCAGAGTGCGCCTCCGATCGCCGCTACTGCGCCACCGACTATTAATGTCTTTCCTCTTAATGATGCCACATTCTTACCGTAAACCTCGGCAGCCACCTCGGAGTCCCTCATAGCCTTCAAAGCCCTTCCGTATGGAGCCCTTCCAATGGCCTCCATGAATAGGAATATGAGGATTGCGAAACCAAGTAATGTTGCTGTAGCGGCGTAGAATCTAGGCGGCCCCGCCCCTACCCATCTAAAGAAGTCTGGAACATTTATTCCTTGTGTAGCTCCGGCTATTGGGTCATAGTTCCATATGAATGTTTGAAATGCGTCTCCAAATGCCAGTAATGTAATTCCTAGGTATGCCTCCTTTAATCTAAGTGCGGGATATGAGCTTAAATATCCTATAATGCCTCCCAAAATGGCTGCCACTACTATGGTGAATAATAACATGGTGACAGATAAGAATGGACTCTTAACTAGAAGTTCTACATTAATGGTATTTACTATTTTGAAGTTCTTCAAGTGGTTTGCATAGTCGGCTCCCCATGGTAGTCCCATCATATATGCTAATATTCTTCCCGGAACTGCTCCCGCAACAACTGCACCGACTAAGACTGCTAGGACTCTGCCGAACTGTGCTATACCCGCATATCCAACTTCAATGTTTAGACTCAGCGTTACGATTAGGAATATGGCGAAATATAATATGATTTGTATGACTATAGGTATTATCCATTCAAACGCCACTCTCCTCACCTCCACGTCGACCTAGTTTTGAAGCTAATTTCCCCCATGGCAATGCACCGAGTCCCTGTGGATATATTAGGAGAGTTATTACCATCATGGCTAGTGGTATAATCAGTTTATATGCATTTATCCATGAACCGAATGCTTGGGCTAAAAGGTAAATGCCTATTTGTTGGCTCAATCCTATTAGGAATCCGCCTAATAGGGAACCGAATATACTGTATAATCCGCCGACTATGGAGGCCGCGAATAATGGAACGATGATCACCATCCCTATCCGTGGTTCTCCTGGTATAATTAACGTGAGTAGGCCTCCCCCTAATCCAGCTAGAGCACCTCCTATAAACCAGGACGCTATATAAACCGTCTCTGGATTTATTCCAAGTACCTTCGCTAATGTAGGGTTCTCAACAGTCGTCCTCATAGCTATACCGAACTTGGTTTTTGTCAGGAATAGGTGTATTGCTGAGACTACTATCAAGACAACTATTAGTGAGACTATATGTATTAGCATGATATTTGTTTCCCCTATCCTGCCAACTACTATATCCTTCTCCGCTAGCAGGAAGTACCTAGCATCGCGTTTAAATGTCTCCGTTAGATATTCTGCTATGGAGTTTAGGATTCCGAATAGGATTAGGTCTGCACCAAGTGTGGACATCATTAAAACGACCATAGTAGCTCCGGCTCTAATTAACCACCTGTTAATTGTAAAATAAATTATTACGCCAATTATTCCCGATACTATCGCTGCTAAAGGAATATATAGATAGGGTGAACCTCCATAAATTAAATTCATAATGAATACTACATAGAATGCATATGATACCATTGAGGCGTGGGCGAAGTTGAAAGTCTCTGTAGACATGTATATCATTGTGATTCCCGCTGCTGCTAAAGCAAAACCACTTGATATAGCTAGCCCAGTTAAGACTACGTCAAGCATGTTTCCACCCAGATATACATTGATAACTATTTATGGGTTTACACATGACTAAATTATAACTATAAATCAATTACTAAGTATATAAGTAATTTCACGTTTTTGACTTAATTTGTAAAAAGATACTTTATAAATAACTACTATGTAATATAATTATTTGATATTTTGAAGGATTTTATTGGGGTGTAATTGAAGCATGTCAAGTTCAAGTAGCAAGGCATATATTTTATCAGTGATTCTCCTAATAGTCGGTCTCCTTGTTGGTTACGGCGTAGGTGTAATGACTGCACCAGCTCCTAGTCAACCATCACCAACAGGTGGTGGAGGAGGTGGAGGTGCGACAACTCCTCCGCCAGTCGCCGGAGTTACAGGTACAGTAAAAATTGGATTATTGGTCGATTTATCGGGTGGATTATCTACATATGGTGAAAATAGTAAGGCGGCGGCTGAATTGGCTGAGCAGCAGATTAATCAGTGGCTACAGGCTAGGGGTGAGGAATGGAGTATTAAGGTCTTGGTCGAGGATACAGCTACAGATCCGGCTACTGCATTGGCTAAGGTCCAGTCTCTACAAGGCCAGGGCGTTAAATTTATAGTTGGACCAATGTCGAGCGCTGAAGTTAGTGAGTTGAAGAGCTATGTCGATGCAAACAATATACTCTTAATATCTATGTCCTCTACATCACCAGCATTGGCCATACCAAACGATAATGTATTTAGGTTCTGTCCTACAGACGTTATCCAAGGTCCAGCTGCAGCCGCAACTGCATGGGCGCAGGGTATTAGGCACTTGGTTATTATGTGGAGAGGAGACACTTGGGGAGATGGTTTGAAGGAATCTGTTGCCGAGTCTTTCCAGAAACTTGGTGGAGCGGTACATGAGGCAAGTAGATATAGTCCAGATGCAACCGAGTTCTCTGCTGAGGTGGCTGATCTGGCGAATCTTGTACAGAACTTAGTTAATCAGTATGGTGCTGACCAGGTTGGTGTACAGTTAATTGCATTTAAGGAGGCTGCATCAATTTTCCAGGCGGCGGCTGGATATGATGTTTTGAGACAGGTTAAATGGATTGGTAGTGATGGTACTGCTCAGTTGAGTCAGTTAGTTGAGAACCCCGAAGTCGCTCAGTTCGCAGTCGACACTGAGTTCTTAAATCCAATATTCGCTCCAGGTGCATCTCCATTCCATGACCAAATCGTTCAATATGTAAAGAATAAGTTAGGTAGGGAGCCGGATGCTTATGCATATGCTACTTACGACGCGATCTGGGCTATTGCAATGGGTATAGAGTGGACTGACAGTACGGACCCGATGAAGGTGAAGCAGGTATTGCCAGATGTTGTGGCTAGGATGGTTGGTGGTAGCGGTGTATTCCAGTTGAACCAGGACGGAGACAGGGCGTTTGCTGATTATGACTTATATGTGGTTTGGCCTACCGATGGAGGCTATGAATGGAAGAAAGCCGGTGTATACAGGGCTTCAACTGGTACTGTAGAGTGGGAGGATTGGTGGTTATCTAGAAGCTGAATTCGTTACTACCAAATCTCTTTTTTATAAATCTTTATTAATAATCTAGATTCTATATATAGATTTTAAATAAGCATCTCTCTATAATCATTGATTACAATATATATGGTGTTTAATATGGCTGATGAGGATAAGAAGGATTCTCAATATATTTTGGAGACATTTAATTTAACTAAAGCATTTGGAGGTTTGGTAGCTGTAAATAATGTTAATATAAAGGCGGCCCGTAATAAGATGACGATGTTAATGGGTCCAAATGGTGCTGGGAAGACGACGTTTGTCAATGTATGTACTGGTGTCTTGAAGCCTACTAGTGGGAAGGTATTGTTTGATGGTAAGGATATAACTGGTTGGGAGCCCCATAAGGTATATAAGGCTGGTTTTGTTAGGACATTCCAGGTACCTGAGCCTTTCCTTGGACTAACTGTTCTAGATAATGTATTGGTTGCTCTAGGTGGGTCTGGTGAGAATCCCATTAAAGCTGCATTAAAACCACTTTGGATTAATGAGGAGAAGAGTAATGTTGAGAGGGCCTTCGAGATCCTTGAAGCAGTGGGACTGGGTGATTACTGGGATAGGACGGCCGCAGCTTTAGGAGCAGGACAATTAAAGATGTTGGAGGTCGCTAGGGCATTGGCAACTGGAGCTAAATTAATCGCGTTAGATGAGCCGATTGGAGGTACTGATCCGGCTTATGCAGATGAGATTCTCTCCTATATAAAAGGATTATTGAAGAAGTGGGATATTTCTTTTCTTCTTATTGAGCATAGGATAGACATCGCCCTTCCATATGCGGATTATGTGTATGTTATGGATCGGGGTAAGGTTATAGCTGAAGGGGATCCGGATGAAGTAGCTAATAATCCGAGGGTTATTGAGATATATATAGGGTGATTGATAGTGAATCTGTTGGAGATTAGAGATCTAAATGCTGGATATGGTAAGTTAAAGGTTTTATTTGATATCAATTTCCGGGCTAAAGAGCATGAGATAACGGTGTTGGTTGGGCCCAATGGAGCTGGAAAGACAACATTATTAAATAGTATTACTGGACTTGCCACTATTTTCAGTGGTAAAATTACATTTAATGGGAAGGATATTACGCGGTTGCCGGCTCATAAAATAGCTAGGGAAGGAGTCTCTTATCTGTTGCAGATGGGTAATGTAGTGTCTGGTTTAACGGTTAGGGAGAATCTTGTTATTGCTGGATATTTATTGCCGAAGGATGAGGTCGATGATAGAATAGAGGAGATATTGAACATATTCCCACGTCTGAGGGAGTTTATGGATAGGAAGGCCGGTACATTGAGTGGTGGTGAGCGAAGGATGTTGGCTATTGGTATGGCGTTAATGCGTCGCCCAAAGATTCTGTTGTTGGATGAGATGACAACGGATCTGGCTCCAATACTCGTTAAAATGGTTTTGGAGAAGGTTGTTGAGTTAAGGGATGAATATAAACAAACTATTGTATTAGTCGAGCAAAATGCCAAGAGGGCGCTTGAGATCGGTGATTATGCATATCTATTGGTTAGTGGAACCATGAGGTATGAAGGGAGTCCGGAAGAGCTCTTACATCACCCACAGTTTAGCAAGCTATATTTGGGGATAAAGGAATAGATGAATTTGGATATCTATAAAGAGAGAATAAATAGATTTGTGTATAAGACTAGGGATAATTTCGACCATTTAATAATAAGTTCCCCCACCAACATAAGGTATTTGACCTCGATTGCATTGGAACCAATTGAGAGATTATTCCTACTAATTATATCTACTAGAAATGAGGCTATCTATATAGTTGCTCCTGAACTTGAGAAGGAGAGAGTTATTTATAAATGTATGGAATTGGGGATCGAACCATTAATTTATAGAGACTCCGAAGACCCCTATTTATCTTTAGCTAATATTATTGAATCCAATTCAATCTTGGGAGTGGAGAACAATATACCATACGGAATTATTCATAAATTAGGGAAGTATATCGAGTTAGGTGAGTTAAGATTAATTGATGATTACATAAATGGAATGAGACTTATTAAAGATGAGTATGAGATTAAAATATTGAAAGAAGCAGCTAAGATAAATCAAGAAGTGATAAAACATATAATAGCAAATATTCATGCCGGTATCACTGAGAGAGAATTGGCTAACGAGGCTTGTGTATATGCATCTTCATTAGGTGTTGAGAAGTGTATCCATCCAATAATACAATCAGGTCCTAATACATCATTACCCCATATGGGATCCAGTAACAGAAAAATATCTAGTGATGATGTTGTATTAATCGATTTCACTATATTGTATAATGGTTATGTATCAGATATAACTAGGGTTGTATCTATTGGTGATGATACTAAATATAGAAAAATATTTTATGTAGTTAGGGATGCTCAGGAGAAGGCGATTGATATAATTAGGCCTAATATTCCGGCATATTTAGTGGATAGGGAGGCCAGAGGCTTTATAGAGGAACACGGGTATGGTGAATTTTTTATCCATAGGACGGGACACGGGATTGGATTAGAAGTACATGAAGAACCATATATACATTCGAAATCGAATATAGCATTATCTCCAGGCATGGTTTTTACTGTGGAGCCAGGTATCTATATTCCAGGGAAATTTGGAGTAAGGATTGAAGATAATATTCTAGTTACCAGCGACGGATATGTTAATCTAGTTAATTTACCGAAGTCACTATCCAGATCAGACTATTTAGATTAATTAATATTTTCTTATTTTGGGAATATTTCCAAATCTAGATATAAATACTTCTTCTTCATCGGAGGGAATTATACGCATCGCCATCGTCTTCTTCTTAATTGATGATATTGAGTATAGATCTTTAGCAACATTAGTCATTAATTCTTCATTCTTCTCTATAACCACCATGTCTAACCCTGCTACACATACACTAGTCAAACCTATTAAACTAGATAGAGTTAGTTCACCATCCTTAACTAATTCCATTAGGCGGTTGTCTTCTCCAACTGGTAGCATAACCTCGTTAAACCCGATTGTATTTAATCCCAGCTTCCTAATTAATTCTTCGTTAATTAATTTATTTAGCTTGTATATAGCATAATATGAACCAGGTTTTCCGACGGCTACGCCGAACCTGTCTTCAACTAATCTGGCTATACTTTCCTCCATCCAGGGTGATAAGCTTAGATCAATGCCTAGGTATAGGGAGCCAAATTCAGATAGTTTGTTATCCATGTTATTTAGGTAATCTGCTATTTTTTCTTCGTCTCCATTTAGTAAGGAATCGATTAGATCTATGTATCTAAGGGCTATTGAGAAACCAAAGATATTTCTTTTATTTGTGGTAGCTGGAAAATATGGTGTCATGATCGGGTCATTGAAGGTTATTGCGAACCTCGTATACTTATCCACCTCCCCATCTCTATAGAGATTAACAAGTTTATCTGAATAGCTATGTTTGTATATAATATTTCCAAATAAGTTTGGATACGCATCGAGTAATTTACCTACCTCACCTATTCGAGGATCTTCCAGTCCCAGAGTGATACCGTGTATCAAGGCATTATCTATGCTTAGGTTATCTATGATATAGTCAATAATCTTCATCCATTTTCTTAATGAGGTATGCTTCTTGATTGGTGGAAGAACAACCCTGGTTGTCCACGCCTCAAATGGAAAATTATTTATTATGGTATCTATCCAACCGAAATATTCACTTAACTCATCTTCATATGCATCTTGGTTTTCGATTGGGACGAAGAATGTTAACGCCCTTATTGTGGCCAATTTATATTTACACCCCTGCCGTATAGTTAATCACTTATAGATTAATTTGGTTATAAATTACCTATATAATTCATGTATTCTTATGCAGATATATAAGGTGTTTGTATATGGTGTTTGAACATCCTAAAGTTAAGGAGTTACTGGATAAGACGAGGGTTTTGTGGGCTCTTCATCATGCTGAATCGGTTTTATCTTGGGATTCTGAGACCTATATGCCTAGAAAGGGAGTTGCGGATAGAAGCTTAGCCATGGCTGAGTTGGCTGCTTTACAGCAGAAGCTTTTGCTAAGGGATGATGTTGTAAAATTAGTCGATGATTTATCGAACAATAATGATTTGAATGATTATGAGAAGGGTGTAGTTAGGGTTCTTAGTAGGAGCATAAGGATCATGAAGGCCCTTCCACCTGAGCTCGTTATGGAGATGGCTAAGACTACGGAGGAGGCTAGGCCATATTGGAGGGAAGCTAAGGTTAAGAATAAGTTTGAGGTTTTTGAGCCTTACTTGGATAAGATTATCGAGTTGAGTAGAAAGGCGGCTGAGTATATAGGTTATGATGAGCATCCCTATGATGCAGCGTTAGATTATTATGAGGAGGGTTTAAGGAAACGCAGTGTGGAGGATATGTTCAATTATATCGAGCCAAGAATTAGAAGGATTCTGGATAAAATTCTCTCTAATGGTCTTTATCCCTCTACACATGAATTGGAGGATGTTAAATATGATGTTAGCGCTATGGAGAAGGTTAATAAGGAGGTATTGCAGAGGCTTGGTTATCCATTTGATAGAGGTAGGTTGGATGTCTCGGCTCATCCATTCACAATTGGGATAGGTCTTGATGATGTTAGGATAACCACTAGGTATGAGGGGAAGGATTTTAAGAGAACTCTATATGGAACTATACATGAGTTTGGCCATGCATTATATGACCTACAGATTGATAAGTCTTTTCGAATGACTCCGATTGCGAGGGGGGCTTCACTAGGTATTCATGAAAGCCAATCGAGGTTTTGGGAGAACATTATTGGAAGATCTAAACCATTTACTGAAGCAATATATCCATTACTTAGTAGTCATCTAAGTTTCATATCCAGATACTCACCAGAAGACATATACATGTATGTAAATACTGTGAAACCGAGTTTAATCAGGGTTGAGGCCGACGAAGTAACATATAACCTGCATATATTGCTTAGATTTAAGTTGGAGGTGAGGATGATGGAGGGTGATTATAGGGCGAGGGACGTTGCTGAAGCATGGAATGAGGAGATGGAGGAGCTACTAGGGGTTAGGCCAAAAACCTATAGTGAGGGAGTTCTTCAGGATATTCATTGGAGCATGGGGTCAATAGGCTACTTCCCGACATACACTATTGGAAACCTCGTCTCGGCTCAGATTTATCACAATATTAAGAAAGATATACCAAATTTCCATGATTTAATAAATGAACTTGATTTCGAGGAAGTACGTAATTATTTAAGGGAGAAGATTCATAAATGGGGAGCAACATATCCTCCAGAAGAACTGCTCAAAAAATCTTTCGGTGAGCCACTTAACCCCAAATACTTCATCGATTATTTGGAGGAGAAATATCTATCTTAGCTAGTTTTTATTGTTATTTCCCTCCCTCTCCAAATTATTTTTGCCTCTCCTCTTGAGACCTCTCTCCTAGCTAGATATCCTACTATTGGTGTATATATGTATGAAATTGGGTATAGTAGTATGCTAAATACATTACATAATACATATTTCTTATATATTAGGTAGGCTCCTGGCAAATATAATGATAATATATATGTTATTGTGAGGATATCTTTGATAAATAGTAGGTTTACGGCTAATAATATATTAGCTATAATTCCAAGGATGAGTATGTATAAATAGTTTATAGGATTAACAGTAACCACTAATGAAACCCTCTTCATAAACTCAATCAATCCCCTATTGCTATAATCAATATCGGTATAATGCCCACTGAGGGAGAAAAAGCCGATTCTTAAACCATTTTCACTTGCTCTTTTAGCAAGTGATACATCCTCTACTGGGCTGTCCTTAACCGATTTATGTCCACCTATCTTCTCATATGAATCTCTTCTCCATGCCATTATTGCTCCCGCTAGCCATCTCTTTTCATCATCTTTAAATCTCCATGGTGGGTAGAATAACCACGTTAAAATCGTGAATGAATACTCGAATATTGTTGATGTGAAGGTTTTGCACCGCATTCTTGGAACTAATGATACTACATCATATTTCATTAATAGTTCACATAATGTATTTATTATTTCTGGTTTGACCCTAGTATCAGAATCGATAAATATTATATATTCGTTGTTCGACTCTAAGAATCCTCTCCAACATGCATATGCCTTCCCCATCCAATCAGACGGTTTCTTCACTCGAATATATTTGTATCCATATTTTTCACATAATTTTCTCGCTATATCTGGTGTCGCATCGGTTGATTCATCATCCACGATTATTAATTCATGGTTGCTAGGGCCTAAAGTGGATATTAAATCCTTTATTCCATTCGGATTATTTCTTACTGGTATTATAATGCTTGCTTTAAAATTATCTATGTTATCATAACTTAATTCTATTTTATTAATACGTAGTAATTTATAGAATATGACAATATTTGTTATAATAATTATTCCAGTCAAAAATCGTGTTACTTCAGTGAAGATATAGTATATATCGATGCCCAACATTATCCCCATCTATTAATGTAAATAATTAGATGTATCGTACCGTTTATATTTTCTTTAGGGGGTCAATGAGAACAATGTCTTCGGTTGATTGGGTGGCTGAGAAAAGGGAGTGTATATCTGATACTAATGTGGTCTCGAATTATTTGGTCGATGAGTCTAGGATAATTATGGGTAAGGCTGAGAAAGTTTGCTACCCATTAGACGAGAGGGATATTTCAAATATTTTAGACAAGGCAAATAAAAATGGTTGGCTCGTGACTGTATCCGGGGGAGGAACTGGACTAACTGGAGCTAGGGTACCTATAGGTGGAATTGTTTTATCTACAGAATATTTAACGACTCTCCCTAAGTTAACTGGATATGAATATTTGGAATCAAGGAGCGGGGGGAAGAGAATCGAGATAGCATATAGGTATTCAAGTGATGAGAATTTCATTTATGTCTTGTCTCCAGTTGGTATATCCATAAAATTATTTATCGATATGATATCGAGGCTTGGTTTAATATATCCACCGAATCCGACTGAGAAGATGGCGTTTATTGGAGGTAATCTCTCTACACACGCTTCTGGAAAGTGGTCTTTTAGATTTGGTCCGTTGAGGAAGTACGTCAATAGATTGAGAATTGTCCTTCCAAATGGCGATGTAATTGATGTGAAGAGGGGAGAATATAAGGTCGAGAAGTATTTGGATATCGAGACAATGGATGGGGGACATGTATCTATTGAGATTCCTCTATATACGACTCCTAATGTGAAGAAATCATCTGCTTGGCCAAATATTAAGCAAGGAATGGATCTAGTCGATTTCTTTGTGGGTATGGAAGGAATATTAGGGGTATATTCTATGGTTGAGTATAGATTACCCAGAGGGGAAGAAACCTATTATTCGATATTCTCAATCTATGATGAAGATGATAAGTTACTGGATGGTGTTGAGGAATTAAGGTCCAAATCTATGGATTTGGGTATATGGGCGCTTGAATATATGGATAATAATTGTATAGATTTCATTAGAAGTAAATTGAAGCGGAGTTTCCCGCATCTCAGGGGAGGCGGCATCCTATATATTGATGTTGCTGGAGGTGATGATATCTATGATAAATTGAGTGAAATAAGTGGCTTATTGGATTCAACCGGTGCGATCGATTCATATGGAAGTGATGATCCCAGATGGATAAATGAGGCTATGAACATTAGGCATTTAGTTCCAGAGTCTGTAAACGAGTTCATTTATAAGCATGGGACCCATAGAGTTGCATCAGATGCGTCAGCTCCAGATAAATATTTGAGGGAAATCTTTAGTTACTATAGGGAGTTGGGGGAGGAGTCTGGTATAAAGTATCTGTTATATGGCCATATTGGAGACACCCACCTTCACTTTAATTTTCTCTCCAGAAATAAGTATGAATTAGAGATCTCTATGAGATATCTAACTGAGATGCTTAGGCATATAGTTGGTTTAGGTGGTAGTGTAACTGCTGAGCATGGCTTCGGTAAGAAAAGATTCCTAGATAGTGATGGTGAGTATAAGCCACTCATTATTTTACAGTATGGGTATGAGGGATTAGAGGCTGTTCGTGATAGTAAAATGAGTATAGATAAAAACTATATTTTGAATGTAGGTAATATTGTTCCAGTGCCGGGTTGAATTATGGAGGTAATAGTGATGTGGAGAAATAATTTTTTAGGGAATTGGTGAATTTATAGTTTATTCAATATAATGTGTGGGAGAATGTTTCATATAGGAAGTAAGAAATTGGATGGAGTAGCTAGACAAATAATATTTTTTCCTTGGGGAGGTGTAACCGCATTCTTAATATTTTTTATCTTCATATTCCTATTATTAATTCTGTTCTCAGGGGCAGTTGGATATGCATTGGCTAGGGCTGGCATTCCTAGGAGCATCGTACCTATAATATTTTTCTTGGAGTTGATATTAAGCAGTGTGAATATCCCTGTTTATAGGATCAGGAGTTATGTTGAGCAGGTTGAGTATGAATATGTTTGGTTCATGGGTATGGTTTATAGGGTCCCTAGGTATGTTTATGCACCTGATGTGATAACTGTGGCTGTGAATGTGGGTGGAGCTATAATACCGACTCTTATCAGCCTATATCTCATGATTAAGAATGTTTATATACTGCCTGAGTTTTTATTGGCTACTCTACTCGTCTCTATAGTTAGTTATCTAGTTTCAAAACCTGTCCCGGGCTTGGGGATAGTTACCCCAGCCTTTGTTCCCCCGTTAGCGACTGCCTTGATTGCATATCTGGTTTACCCAATTTATCCAGCGCCTATAGCATTTGTATCGGGGACTCTGGGGACATTATTGGGAGCAGACTTATTTAGACTTAGTCAAATTCCGAATCTCAAGGCAAAGTTTGTCAGTATAGGTGGAGCGGGAATCTTTGACGGTATCTTCCTCAGTGGAATAATTGCAACCTTATTGATATAATGAATTAGTTTCTGTATATATCCATGATATATAATATTGTGAAAAATATTTTTTACAAATGAATATTAGTAGTGTTAAAATATATTCCTATGACTTAAATGTTTAATAATGAAGTTATTGCATAATAATAATTTGTATTAATTATGGTGGTTTTATGAGAAGTAGATTAGCTATAGCCACATCGACTCTCGTAGTTCTAATTATTATCATCTTGGCCATCATCGGTGGAGCAGTCTGGTACTTCATGAGTCTACAGGGAGGTGCTCAATACGGCGGCGTAATTAAGATAGGTGTCACTGTATCACTGAAGGGTAAATTCCAGCATGAAGGTGATCTAGCTTTAAAGGGGATGCAGGTGGCGGTTAAATGGATTAATGACCATGGGGGGGTTAATGT
This sequence comes from Candidatus Geothermarchaeota archaeon, assembly GCA_015523725.1. Classification (GTDB taxonomy): domain Archaea; phylum Thermoproteota; class Nitrososphaeria; order Geothermarchaeales; family JDFR-13; genus WAMZ01. The sequence continues at coordinate 5,034 of WAJV01000102.1, read as the reverse complement.
AGGTGGTAAAAAATATAATGTTACTTTGGTATATTACGATGATGAGAGTAGTCCGGATAGAGTTCCAGAATTATATTCCAAGTTGATTGAGGAGGATAAAGTTGATATATTATTAGCACCATATTCATCGACGTTGACTAAGGCTGCTGCCCCGGTTGCAGAGCAGTTCAAAAAGGTTATAGTTAGCCATGGTGGTGCCAGTGATTCGATATTCCAACAGGGATATAAATATGCTGTTCAAGCCTTGACTCCAGCTACGAAATATTTGAAGTCGATCGTCACACTCTTGAAGGAACAAAATGATCCGGATATAAAGATTGCATTAATTTATGAAAATACAGCCTTTTCATCGACTGTTGCCAAGGGTGCCAAGGCGGCTATTCAAGAGGCTGGCTTAAATCTAGTATATGAATTCGCTTATGAGAAGGGTACCCAGGATTTCGCCTCTGTTATTGAAGAGGCTAAGGCGGCTGGTGCAAATGTATTATTAGGTGGTGGGCATTTCCAAGATGGTGTAGCATTAACTCAACAGGCATGGCAACTGGGTTGGAAGCTTAAGGCTATTGGTATCTTGGTGGCGCCTACATTACCAGACTTCTATCAGAAGTTGGGTGATGCAGCCAACGGTGTTATGGCTCCTGCTCAATGGGAATATGGAGTTAAATATTCACCCGATGTTGCTAAGAATCTAGGCGTAGAGTGGTATGGCCCAACAAATGATGAGTACATAGAGATGTTCAGGGATATGTTTGGAGGGGAACCTGATTATCATGCAGCAGAAGCTACTGCCGCAGTATTGTTTGCTGTAAAAGCCATTGAGAAGGCGGGTAGCTTAGATAGCGATGCTATAAGAGCAGCAGCTGGGCAGCTTGATATTCTGACTTTCTTCGGTAGACTAAAGATAGATCCACAGACTGGTCTCCAGATTGCTCATGAAATGGTTGTTATTCAGTGGCAGAATGGTGAGAAGAAGATTATCTATCCTGAAGCTGCGGCGCAGGCATCTCCAATATACCCAGCAACGAATTGGTGGCAAAGGTAGTTTTTAGTGATAAGTCATTAATTTATCCATTATCAATATTTTTTATTTATTTAAGCAACTATTGGGGATTAATCTATATTAAGAAGTTAATCGGTGGGAGGTTTGACGATATTAACTGACTTATTGATTAATTTAACGAGTGGCTTCTTATGGGGAACTGTTTTAGGTGCTGTATCGGTCGGCCTAACATTAATATGGGGTGTTATGAAGGTAGTTAATTTAGCTCATGGAGAGAGTATACTTCTGGGAGCATATGTGGTATCCGCTTTATATCTGTTTTTAAATGTTGATCCGTTGCTGGCTATGTTTGTAGCTTTAGTGTCGGGTCTCTTACTTGGCTTTGCAATATATTGGCTTGGTTTACATAAGATTATTGGTCATGTAGATGTGGTGACACTCAGGATAGAGATGTCTACATTGTTAGAGATGTTCGCTATAAGCATCATATTATATAATATATATAGTTTCCTGACGCGGAGTGAGCCATTCGGGATTGGTATATGGCACTTAACCCCAATATCCTATATTAATCTGGGTTATATGAGTATTCAGGTAAATCACTTGACAGCCGCTGCATTATCTTTAGTAGCTACTTTCATTATTTACCAGTTTATATCTAAGACGCCCACGGGTAAGGCTATACGTGCTGTCATGCAAGATTCTCAAGCGGCTGCTTTGGTGGGTATTAATCCAGTTAGGATAAAGATGCTTACTACTGTTATTAGCATAGGATTCACCGCGTTTAGTGGATTCTTGGTTGTTTTGTATGAATCAGCTGTTGTTCCATCTATATCATACAAATATGCTCCACTGGCTTTTACAATCGTGGTTCTCGGTGGGCTTGGTAGTATAATTGGATCTTATATCGCTGGGATAATAATTGGTGTTACATATGGCGTCTCAAAAGTTATTTTCAGTGTATTAGTTAGTAAGAATGCAAGTGATCCACTAGCTCTTACGATGGCTTTTATTATACTGGTCCTTACGCTCCTCCTTAAGCCTGAGGGTTTATTTGGGGTGAAGAGGTGAGTTAATTGGATATTGATGAGTTTTTTAAACGACCAACCCCATTATTCATACTGATTCTACTTATTGTTATTTTGATAGCGAAGCTGTTAAGATTAGAGACAACTGACTATTTAATTACGATAATGTTTTTCATTGGAATAGCCATGGCCCTGAATATTATCATGGGATTCGCTGGATATGTGAGTTTTGGGCATACAGTTTTCTTAGGTATTAGTGGTTATGTATTCGCATTATTGGTGTATTATAATAGGGATTTTGCCAATCTAATGAATATGTATTCTGGTATACCGATCTTCTTTATAGCTCTTTTGGCTGGCGGGGTATCTGCATTGGTTGCATTCTTGGTTGGAATCCCCGTTTTGAAGCTTAAAGGAGCTTTTTTCGCGATAGCAACCATAGGCCTGGATTTCGCTGCCTTATACATTATTAAAGCTTTTATACCAATATTAAATCCCGAGTTTTTCGGTGCACAAATCATATTGCCGGCTTATGCCTTAGCCTATAAAGATAATGTATTTGTTGCTATGTACATCACTTTTGCATTAATAATAATTGCTAATTATCTAATTAGGAGGAGTAGATTCGGTATGGGGCTATTGGCCATAAGTGAGGATGAGGATGCGGCCGAGGCATTGGGAGTTCCAACTACTAAATATAAATTAATTTCGTTTGCTCTTAGTGCATTCTTTACAGGTATGCTTGGAGCCGTCTTTGGATTAAATTCTGGTGGTGTAGATGAGAATCTATTCAACTTAGCTCATACAATAGATATGATAGTTATGATTGTGATAGGTGGTATAGGTACGGTTATGGGGCCGTTGGTTGGGTCGATAATATATTTTATTCTGTATGATACTTTGTTGGTTACGTATCCTGAGTTCAATTTAGTAATCCTAGGGTTTATTGTGGCCGTAATCGTTTTGTTCGCGCCTAGAGGTGTTGTTGGTATATTGAGGGGGAAGCAGTTTATGGGTAAGAAGTTGAGGGATATTATAGAGTAGGGGGATTATAAATGGATGAAAAAGAGATTATTAAGATTCATAATGTGACTAAGAGGTTCGGTGGATTGGTCGCCCTTGATAAAGTAACGTTTAACATATATAAGGGTGAGATATTGGGTATCATTGGTCCAAACGGCGCTGGGAAGACTACATTATTTAATTGCATAACTGGAGTATATAGACCTGATGACGGTAAGATATTCTTCAACGGTTTAGATATAACTGGTAAGCCCCCGCATAGAATCACACAACTCGGCATCGTAAAGACACATCAGATAGTTAAGCCGTTTAATGAATTTACTGTCCTTGAGAATGCAATGATCGGTGCATTATTTGGTAGAAGGGCTGGAAAGATCAGTAAGGATGAAGCGAGGGAAATTGCATTGAAGAATTTAGAGTTAGTTGGGCTTATCGAGAAGAAGGATGAACTGGCTTCTGGACTCACACTCCATGAGAAGAAGTTTCTAGAGTTGGCTAGGGCATTAAGCGCTGAACCTGAAGTCATACTTCTTGATGAAGCCTTAGCAGGTCTGAATCCTAAGGAGGTCGAAGAGAGTCTAGATATTGTTAGAATGATCAATAAGGAGTTGGGTAAGACTATCGTTATGGTTGAGCATGTTATGCATGCTGTTATGAATGTGGCTAATAGGATAGTTGTTCTACATTTTGGTAAACTTCTTGCAGAAGGCAGTCCAAAGGAGGTCGCTGAGATGCCTGAAGTAATAACCGCTTATTTGGGTGATAAGGATTTGGCTCTAAAGTTTGTTAAGAGGTGATTTTAATGGCACTACTGGAGGTCAAGGACTTGGATACTGGATATGGTGAGAGCCAGGTATTGTGGGGTGTTAATTTAAGAGTTGATGAAGGTGGAGTTACATTACTTTTAGGGAGTAATGGCGCTGGGAAGACGACGACCTTGAGGGCGATTACCGGTCTTATAAAGCCTTGGAGGGGGGAGATTAGGTTCATGGATAGGGACATATCTACTAAGCCGACTCATGAGAGAGCTGGTGAAGGTATTATCATGGTTCCTGAGGGACGTAGATTGTGGCCTGATATGACTGTATATGAGCATCTAGAGATGGGTGCATATACAGAGAGGGCTAGGAATAGGTTTGAAGATAATCTGGATTTCGTATATCAATTATTTCCTGTTTTGAGGGAGCGTAGGGATCAGTTGGCGGGAACTATGAGTGGTGGCGAGCAGCAGATGCTTGCTATAGCTAGGGCCATTATGGGAGACCCGAAGATTCTATTAATGGATGAACCTAGTTTAGGGTTAGCGCCATCTATTGTTATACAAGTATTTAATACTATTAGTCAGTTAAAGGAGAGGGGTATCACGATCTTATTGGTTGAGCAGAATGTACATATGGGGTTGAGTGTGGCTGACTATGCATATATAATCGAGAATGGGAGGATAGTTTTAGAGGGTCCGAGTGATGAGGTTAGTCAAACTGATTTAATAAAGAAGTCTTATTTAGGGATCTAATATTTGTTTAATGAGGTGGTTTTATGGGGGATATATTGATGATTGACCTAACTCCAAATGAATTTCCCTCTCCATTCATAAGTGGTTACATTATAATGACTAGCTACGGAAATTTTGTAAGTATTGAGCAGGGTCCAGCCAGTGTTGCTGATAGACTGATTAAAAAGTTGATGGAGAATGGATATTCTGGTGAGTCAAGCCTAAAAATATTTGTTACACATATACATCTGGATCACGCTGGTTCAGTGGGTCACCTATTAAATACATTTGATAACTCGCTTGCATATATTCACCCAAGAGGAATTAAACATATGGTTGATCCAACTCGGTTATGGAGTGCCACCAAGAAGGCCTTGGGTGATATTGCAGATATATATGGCGAGCCAAAGCCATGTCCATCAAACAAAGTCTCATTCATTGAGGATGGAGATGGTGTTGAGGTGGATGGTGAATTATTTAGGGTGATTTAT
>WAJV01000101.1 GCA_015523725.1 Candidatus Geothermarchaeota archaeon | reverse complement strand
ACTCAATCCTAGCCCTAATAAAATGCCTAAAAACAGGCTTATACTTCTTTGGAGCCAACCTCAGTAACTTATCCTCAAAATCAGAGACCAATTTAACTAAACTACTAATCTCATCCTCATCAACCATCGACAGACCCCTCCTCAATAAATATTAAATGAAGACTATTATTAATCAACTTAGCCCTTTTAAGCCTCATTTTATATGTAATAGCGGGTAGTGGAATAACTAAAGTAGTCGGCCCCATATCAGTATATAGAGTAACTAAAAGCTCGTCCCCAATCCTCTCCAACTCCATATTCTCCCGACTCACATGCCTCACTGGATAAATAATCTCAAGAAAACCGTCTCCGTGCCTAACCTCTATACCCGAACCTTTATAAAATACCTTAGCCGGATCGTCCTCACCATATATCTCCTTAGCAGCCTCCAATAATAGATCCATCCCCCTAAGCTCCCTATCAAATAACTTTAGCCTACGAATAGGGATTGGATGGAAAGTATTCTCAACCTCACCAATTAATTTAACCTGACTAGCAACCCATTCAGACAAATATGTACCTTCTAAGGCCTTCGGAAGAACTTTATTAACAATGATTAGATCAGGGTTTAGACCATATAAGACAGCCTGTATATAAGTCCTCCTAGTATTATTAACACTAAAAGTATCTGGATTAGACACCAACCTAATACTTGTCACATCATGGTCAAGCAAATAATTTTTTATTCTTTCAATCCTATCGACAATCTCAAGACCCTTGTCTATACTCTCTTTATCAGGCGCGGGAACACCGACTACAGGCTCCAATAATTTACTTACACCAGCAATTGGAGAGACCAGCTTAAGAAAACGTCTACTAATCTTACCCATCAAAGAAGGAATATATAGAAAGCGGAGGGCTTCACCACTAGGCACCATATCAACCACAATAGAGTCAAATGAATACTTCTGCATAATTTCATCGAGCTTCAGGATAGTAGCTACCCCAGTCATACCGGGCATAGCAGCCAATTCATAGGCAATTATCTCATCGATCCCTCTACTCCGAAATATCGATGCAATATAATCCATTAAAACACCGTAATGTTGAGCCGCTTCCTTAACAGGATCAATATTAATTGCATATAATCCATCTCTAACCCTAGTGATCTCCCTATCAATATTAACTCCAAAAGCATCACTCAGTGAATGGGCTGGATCAGAAGAGATGATGAGAGTCTCATAACCCAACTCAGATAATAACAAGGAAGTGGCGGCAGATATAACAGACTTGCCGGTGCCACCCTTCCCCGTAAAAAATATTATCCTATCTACAGTCATAACCAAATATATTGCATTAGAGACTATTACTTAATAACCTATATTTTCACGAATAATTATAAATAACTAAGCATTACTTAGTAGGTATGTATGCACTCGACCTCGTAGCCCCGACACCAGGCTGTCCATGCCTAACCTCTTTAATAGTAATAGCGAACTCACCCAGTCTCCTACCGACCATCTCAGGCTTAATCTCAATAGGTACATACTCCTTACCATTATATACATGTAGAGTCAAGCCCACCATGATTGGTAAGATAACCATCTCACGCACATGCGTCCTAATGGGCTTATTATACTTCCCTTCAACCGCCAATTTAACCTTCTCAAGAAGGCGTTTACCCTCGGGCCCAAAATTACGACGCAATAAATACCTCCTCTCCTTAGCGGGAACCAATCTAGCAAAAGACTCTATACTCATCTTCTTCAATTCATCAATTGTATATCCCCTATAAGTAAACTCTTTCCTAACCATCACCAACCCCTACATATACTACTAGATAAATCCTATATAAATTTACTTCTTCCTCTTACCAGTCCTCCTAGCACCAAAACTACCTACCTTAGCTCCAGGAGGGGCATTCTTAGAGACCGTCTTAGGCTTACCCACATGTTGGTGAGAACCGCCTCCAAAAGGATGATCCACAGGATTCATAGCTACACCCCTAACCCTCGGGAATCTCTTAGGAGCCTTAGCCTTCAACCAATGGTACTTCTTACCAGCCTTTAAGAAAGGCTTATCAACCCTACCTCCAGCAGCCACATTACCAACCACAGCCCTTGCATCAGGATTAACCACTATACTCTTACCAGAAGGCAAAAGTATCTCAACACCATCCCCCGAGGGTCCAATAATCTGAGCATAGGTTCCAGAAGCCCTAGCGAACTTTCCACCATCACCAGGCCTCTTCTCAACATGAGAGATTATCGTCCCGGGAGGGATATCCTTAATCCTCCTAATATCTCCCGGCCTAACCTCACCCTCACCATATATACTAATCTCCTGACCCACATACATACCCTCAACAGCATTAATATAGAAAACAAGGCCTTCTCTAGTCTTCAACATAGCCAAGGGAGTCCCCCTACCAGGATTATGAAAAATATCAACAACCACAGCCTTAGTAGGTCCATCAAACTCAGGAATATATGCTGGAGCAACACCCTTACCAATAGACCTAAACAAAGGAGACCGACCCTTCCGCTGCGCCAGAATCCTCTTACCCATCCATCACCACCTCATAATACACCCAATGCAGTAGCCACCTTCAACGCATCATCAGAAGTATAAAACGTTACAATGGCCTTCTTCTCCCCCTTATGGGTATTCATAATATTTACTTTCTTAACCCTAACCCCAAAATAATCGGATATAATCTTCTTCAAAATAGGTTTGGTAGCCTTATTATCAACGATAAGAGTAATCTTATTCTCCCTCTCAACCATCAATACACTCTTCTCAGTAATAAGGGGATACTTAACAAACCGATAAAACTCCTCTACCCTAGCCAACCTCCATCACCCTCAAAACCTTCACATAAGGATACAATCGATTAATAACCTTATTCAAAGCCGATTCAGTCCATACAGTTAATCTACCAGGCACACCACCGGGAGCCAAATGCATCACAGACACATCATCAGCACTAACCACATCAACACCAATAATATTTCTAGCCGCCTTAAATATACCCTTATCCACACTATAGACGATCAATGGACCCTTTCTAACCCTCTTTCCTCTACCTCTCCAAGAAGACTTACCACCCCTCCTCTTAACACTCTCCTTAACCCTATTTATATCAGGCTCCAAACCCAGTATCCTAAGCGTCTCCATTAAAACACTTGTCCTACCTATACTCTCTAACTCATCAGTAACTATGAGAGGAATATTAAGAACATCATCTATTACATGCCCCCTCTTAGCCACCAAATCACGCACACCAGTGGCAGCCACAGCATAAGCCGTCGCAATCCTCAACTCACGCTTATTAACCCTCTTATAAATCCTCTTCTCTGGAGTAGTTACATGAGGCCTCCTTCCACCCCTAGCCATATTAACGATAGCAGCAGTGCCCCTAAGTTGACCATGTTTAATCCTGGGAACCCTAGACATCCCAAGACCCACACCAAAGAACTCAGCCGACTTATCCCTACCAGCAAGGGGATACCTACCCTTAGGCTGAAGCCTATGGGTAAATTGTAGGAAGAAGACCCTGTGAATAAGGTCCTCCCTAACCCAAACCCCAAAAATACTTGGGGCATCAATCTCCTTAACCACAGCACCCGCTAAATCAAATACAGGAACCTTATCAACCATATGAACCACCCTTTTAATGTGGAGGCCTATATATATAGGTAATATTAACAGGCTTAGTCATCTCAGCATCCACAGGCCTAGCAGTAAACCTCATCTTAATAAGTCTCTTAGCAGGACCCGGCACCGAACCCTTCAACAAAACATATTTAGAGCGCAATACACCATATCTCCTGAAAGGCCACATCTCCTCCTCTGAAGAATCCCTAATATCCATAATCTTAATATGGTAAATAGTCCTCCTATGGAAGCCAGTCTGACCGGCCAATGGAACAGTATACCTAGTTGCAGTTGGTTTCCAAGGCCCTAATGCCCCAGGCTTCCTCCTAGACTTCCTAGCCTTATGGGATAATAACTTAATCCCCCACCTCTTAACAGGCCCTTGGAAGCCCTTCCCCTTAGTAACCGCGATAACATCTATCACATCACCTGGATTAAAAACCTCAGTCACATCCAGTTCCTTACCCAATTTATCGACAGCATACTCAAACCTCTCTTTAACACTACTACCCCCACCAACCTGAATCTCAAAAACCTCAGGCGTCTTCTTATGTATACCAGCCTTAGTCGGCTGAGTCGAGACAAGCAGCCTCACAACAGATACCTTATCCAAATTCTTCTCAATCTCCTCGAGATTCATCTTCCCAGTTGCAGTTGATATCGTAACTATCCTTCTCTTAACTATATCAGGAATCTCCTCGGAAAAAGCAGTCTTAAACAATCTAAGCCTATTACCAACGAAATCAATCTCATAAACATTCAAACCAATAACGAATAAGGGCGGAGTCTCCACAACAGTTACAGGGGCAAACACCTCCTGCCCCACATAAGGACTATATTTATACTCCTCAACATAATATATGTGAGCCATACCAGCCTTATAACCAGCGAAGCCTAAAGGCTTAACCTCAGCACTAGTAATATTTGGCCAATATTTAATAGTCGGGTTTAGAGACCTAGCTCTCTTTCTAGGGCTAAAAGCCAATGATCCACGCTTTGGAGCGCTCTTCTTCCTAGCACCCATACACTACTCCCTCCAGACATCTACACTCTCATAAAACTACTTAATGGTAGTATATAACTCTTAACACCAATTAAGTTAATTAAATATCTATATTGAGATAATATACACACCTATTTAAACAATTCTATAACAGCCCTCACAACAGCCAATGCAATCGGAACCGCCTCCTCAACCCTGATTGTAACAGTCCCCTGTCCACCAACCAAATTAAGAAAATAATCAAATACATCCATGGGCTTAACCCCCCAATGATCCAAAATATCAACCAACCCATATCCATGGCTACCAAAAACAATCAACACATCATCAGAAGCAGCTAAATCCCTAATTAATGCATCCCTAACATCGAAGTATAAATCACCAAAACGAGAAGTACCTATCCTAAGGCATCTCCTAGACTCTAAGAAAGAGGGAAGCTTCTCTCTAACCCTAACAACTCTATAACCAAAATATACACCATGTGTAATAAGCTCCCCCCTCAAATACCTCGAAGTAACCTTATTAATCCTTATCGGATACACCCTCCCACTCAATAACTTACCATCAACCAATGCAGGCTTATCCAAACCGACATCCAACACAGTCGATCCAGAGACATACTTAATCGGCGTCCCCAACCTAATATCAGGCAACTCAAGCTCCTTAATAGGCCTCCGATCCTTAAACAACTCCAAATTAATTGGAGGAGCTATACCGACATAAGAAAGATCCCTATCCAAAGGAAAAAGAAGCTTCCGTAAATAAGGCGGAGTAATAAAATATCTAAATAACTTAATAACCTGCCTAGATACATCATGAGAAGGATTCAAAGGATCTCTATAAATAAAAATAGTCCTAACTCTATAGATACTACAGAATCTAGCCACATACGCCACAGCATAAGTCCTCTGAATCATAGAATCATAGTTAGATGTAAATGATGACGGTATAGCTATATCGATCCACATACCCAATCACAAAATCACACTAAATAGCATAAGAAAATATAAATTAAATAAACTACATAGAAACCCGCCAAATAACATACATAACAATATTAAAAGAATTCAGCAAATATTATTTAGAAGACTCAACAGCCTCCCTAATTATATCAAACCCCCTACTAGCACCAATTATATCGGCCCCAGCCTCCACCAAAGCCAAGAACTGCCTCAACTCCCTGATACCACCAGCAGCCTTCAACCCGATACCCTTATCCAAGGCACCCCGAATATACTTAACGTCATCTACAGTAGTCCCCCTAGGTCCATGGCCAGTCGACGTCTTAAAGAAATCTGGACCTACATCATTGATAATACTAATAGCTGTATCTAATTCTTCTCTAGACAATAAAGTCACCTCAACAATAAACTTCAAAGTAATATCCCCATACTCAGATGATATATACTTCCTCAATAAATAGGATTCATCCCTAAACTTATCCACCAATCCAGCTCGCAGTAAATAAGTATTGAGGACGATATCTAATTCATCGACACCTTTATCTATACAATATTCAGCCTCCCTAATCTTAACACCTACACCAGTAAAACCATATGGGAAAGCCACAACCGAACACAAACGAGTGGTACCACGAACTATGTCAGCCACCTCACCAATAAAATATGGATGGAGAACAACCGCTCTAACACCATAATCAACACTCCTCTCGACGAAATTAATCAACTTATCTCTATCAACATCAATACTCAATAAAGTATTATCTAATTTCTCAGCCACATACTTAACTAAATCCTTCATAGAAAAAATTATTAAACTACCTTACTTAAGTGGATATACCTTAAATATACATCGTTCACCACCAGTGGATATACAGTCGACCTCCTTAACCACAACCCTAACACCGAGCAGCCTATTCATAAAACCCTCTATAAAACCAAGGGTAAAGGATGAAGTTGGCCTACCACTAACTTGAACACTACACTCAAATAAATCATCAATCTCTATAAGAAGATCTTCACCCTTTAAATCAATGGCACTAAGCCTCCCCCAACCATGCTCCAACATAAATCTACTAAAGAACTCAGCAAACTCCTCAACACCGCCTCCACAAAATTTATTTGACAAAAGGTCATGGAACCTCCTACCAGTAACTACACCCAGATGATAAGCCAATGACCTAGCAGCCTCATCACCCAGAGCCTTTTTAGATTCCTCTATCAATATCCTTAGAATATCATAGTTAACAATAGCCACCCTATTCCCTCTATAAAAAATCGGGAACCCCCTAACATCAACATATCCAGCTGATTGATCGGCTTTGTTAACAGTCATGTTTATATTATAGTATATTAATTTTATTATGAAAAATTAATAGTACATACTAGAAATATCAATATAAATTAATTAATACTAAATATACCAAAAAAGGCGTTTCGATTATGCAACACCATCATATTAAGTCATTATAAAGACATATTAATTATATATTCTACAAACCACTTAATTTACTCTCCAAATATTCCTTAAGCACCACAGCATTATTCCGTGCCTTATCCCTAGAGGCGTAAAGCAGTGTAACAACATCCCTTCCCCTAATTAATTCAATAAGTTCAGAGACATGAGGATTATTCTCCAATTCCTTTAAATACCTCTGCTTAAACTCGATCCATCTATCCGGATCATGTGAATACCATCTCCTCAACTCATGAGTAGGCGCCACATCTCTAAACCAGACATCAACCTTATCTTTAGATACCCCCCTAGGCCACAATCTATCAACAAGGATCCTGAGACCATCATCACCCACAGGATCATATACCCTCTTCAGCCTTATAACTACTCTAGACATTCCCAGTCAATTACTCAAAATATTTCTTAATAACTTTACTCTCTATCTTCATAAGCATCTCGGATAAAGATGCCTTTGATACACCAAGCTTAGACGCTAATTCAGATAATGTGATCTTCCTAGGATAGTCATAGTACCCTAGTGAAATAGCTATCCTTAACACCTCCCTCTGCCTCTCAGTCAACCCATCAACCTTCTTCTTAACAACCCTAATGGATCCACCGGCCTTCTTAGCCTCATCCCTAAATATATTAAAAATATTAACCTTATCGAAATCACTCAAATCCCAGTTAGCAACTCCATTTGAGACCTCAAACGGAACTGGTGGAATAGTCATTGTCTTGGAAAATACGTCACTTAATGGACAGCTACACACCACCCTAATAGCGAAAATATCATCTTTACCACTAATCACAGTCAATTTTTTAACACAAGGTAATTCCTCCAAATCCTTAATAACCCCAGACCCTGATCGATAGACATATGCATTAATTAAAGTCTCATCACCCATCTTAACATATGAATAAACCTTAAGACTCACATTTCTATATTTAGTAGTTATACGCCCTATCCAGCACTGCCTGGGAACCCTAACCCTCATAATATACATATGGTTCCTCCCACAACCCCAATAATAAAAAGATATAAAAATAAATAAATGATGTGGAAGAGAATCATCTCCTACGCATCACATAGGCAACTATGATAACTATGATAATAATGAAGATAATAATGGCATAGAGTAACTCGGTAGGTAAACCACCGCCACCCCCGCCTGTCGTGGGAGAGGGTGACGGACTTCCACCAGCAGTACCCTTAGCCTCATTAAACTCATTCTTCAAAAACTGGACTAGATCCGATATATCACTTGGAGACTTACCAACGTTAGAAGCCATTTGACTAATGAGTTCATCGAAACTATTGAATTTACCGGATTGCCCAAAGTATACTACGTGTCTAGCCCCTTCATCCAATGAACCATATTCAGTAGCCCAAGCCCTTATCTCATCCAGAACCTCATCCCAGGGATCCGCAGCCCCACCCTCAGTGTGACAATTCGTACACCCATACTGATTAAACTTCTGTTCAGCCTCCGTCTCACTTAGTTGGGCGTAAACAGAGGCGAAAGCAGCTAATAATATTATGATAGTTAACAGGGCCAGTAGACCTCGCATCCTCAACAGAATAACACCCCCTACTAAAAATATATCTCAACTATGACCATAAGTCTTCATAAGTATAATAGATATCGCTATCGACATGAGGGCTAATAGGATATATACAATGAATCCCAATGAATAGCCTACCAAGCCAAATACATCTACAAACAATCCAAGTATAGGTGGTACAGCGAATCCGCCGAATGCACCTAGTCCACCAACCCAACCCGAAGCTCCACCAACGGCCTCCGGAACATACTTAGGGACTAATTTAAACACAGCTGCATTCGCTATACCCATACCAGCACCAATGAATATAGAGCCCAGTAGAGATGAATAAAATATCTTGGGTATGAATGCACCCGTAATAATAAGTAGGAAAGCACCCAATATAACCAATGCAAAGCTAAGTATGGCGGTCTTCTCCCCACCCATCTTATCACTTAAGGACCCACCATAAACCCTAATGAAAGAAGCTAGTAGTGAAAAGAATATCGCTGTAAGAATCCCGGCGCTCCTCAAATCAAAACCATAATAAATCGACCAATAGGTTGGAAACCATGTTGTTAATGCCAGGAAGCCGCCGAAAGAAGTGAAGTAAAGCAATACAAGGGCCCATGTCCTAGGGATCTTAGCCGAAATCTTTAGAGCCTCAGTAACCTTACCCGACGGAAACAACTCCTGCCCCAATTCTTTAGCAACCTCGATACTCTCTCCCCTTGGAACACCTTTAGCCCTCAGTTGGAAATAATATGCATCATGGGCTATTAACAAGTATATAGCTGTACCAACCAACAGAAAGAGTAGCCATGCAACATAAGAATAAGTCAAACCAAGTGCAGCCAATGCAAATGGAAGTATTATTGTAAAGAATCCTGGAGCAGTATTACCCAAACCAGCATATACACCTAATGCCCAACCCTGCTTCCGCTGCGGATACCAATATGAGGTCTGTGGAATGCCAACTGAGAAAGTTGCAACGCCGCATCCAGATAATATGCCAAAGATTAATATAGCTGGATAAAGCCCAATATTCAAATTAGTAGGGTAGTACAATAATAGAATAGTTGATAAGCCAGCCATCCCAATAATCGATAGGAATAAAAGAGTCGATAACGGCTTCTTACCCCCGACCTTATCAACCCATGCACCAAAAGGAATCCTTAGCAGAGACCCCGACAATTGAGGCGCAGCAACTAAAAGGCCAAGTAGGAACCCCGATAAACCCATAACCTCCTTAAACACCTTAGCAGTAGGTCCATACAAAGCGACAGCAGCGAATCCCACGAAGAACCCGAATGTCGCGGCGATCAAACCAGTCTTCGGATCCCCCTTCAACCTATACTTCAAAACCAACTCAGATTTATCCACCATCCTATAAAACCCCCTCATAAGACGATATAGAGTTTAAAATTGTCTGTAAAGACTTATACACACCATATTTCTTCGCCTCACCAATCAATTCATTAACCAAACCACGGTCATTAGACGCCATTGCCCACCTAATCTTATAAATAAAATAAAGAAGAGTCATTTGACGCTCCACATCCCCCGGAAAATGTTCCTCCAATAAGGCCAAGAGATTCTTCGCCGTATACCCCCCGTTACTAGCCTTCTCAACCAGTAATTTATAGATGGTTCTAGCCTCATTAAAATCAATCTCCATCTACTTCAACACCCTCCTATACCTCCTTATCACTTGATAAGGCCTCCAGAGATAAGTGATTGGGAAACTAATCATCCCAGCCATCTTGGTGAAAGGCCAGTAACAAAGGAAAAGCAATGCAATAAAAATATGTATCTTATTAATTATCGGAATAGTACTCATCAACTCAACATTCGGCTGGCCAACAAATATACTAGTCAACCACTTAGACACGACCACAAAAATCCCGAAATGGCCCAGTAAATAGTCATTAACCAAACCTAATGAAGGAATAATTAACAAGAATAATAATATAATATAATCTTCAGCAGAGCTATTTCTACGTATATAAGGCACCGTAAAGCGTCTATACAATGCCACCAATGAACCATAGATTAGTAATAAGGCGCCTGCGGTAGCCAATAACCTGAAATAAGGAAGTAATGCTGTTGCTTGAAGGAAGTTTGTAGACCAGCCCAACAAATGAGCCACAAACACAATAATAATACCATAGTGAATAGAGATCGAGGACAACCCAATCACATTCTTCTCCAGAACCTCGCTTGATCTAGGCGTCCATAAATACCTACTAACCAACCACCTATATGCCTGCACACCAATAAACAATACCAGCATTATATATGGCATAACACCAAATAATAAGAAATCAAAGGGATTAGCCACTACGCACCACCTCCTCCGAAAACCTCAACTCATACTTCATCAAACCCAGTGCCAGATCTATTACACGAGTATATTTTAATGAATAGGCATCCAACTTCTCCCTCAGATTAGTTATCAATGGAAGTAAATAATGGGATATAAAGTGGCTCCGCATCCCCCTATGCCCTCGATTCCAAGTGAGACCCAAATACTCTAGAATAAGTGGGAGATAATCAGGGAGCTCCCCATGAACTTGAATAAGTCCACTGAATCTATACAGGTTCTTCAGATATAGCATGAAAAATATTTTAGACTGTGGATCATCAGAATAATAGTGACTTAGATATAGTGGGACTTTTGGAGATAACTCAAATAAGGAAATATATTCCTCCTCATCTCCAGGATATCCAAGCTGAAGAATATCAACCAACTCCCTCCAAAGCCTTCTCAAGTCATCATCAAGTTCCACGGTACCAAGAGATAGGAGCGGGGCTCGTACCTTATTCAACTCAGCTTCCCCATGGACTGGATTTAATAATAGAGTTGCCAAAGCCCGATACATTAAACCAATAACATCAAGAGACATGGCCATCACCTCCCCAGATCAGGAGGATAATCCCTCAACGGCTCCTTATGCCAAATCCTCTTAACCATCTTCTCATAGAACCCTCTGAAGCCTTGCTCAACATATGGCTCGACAACCTTCTCCCTATGGGTAGTCGGAATTACAAACCTCTCATTAAAGAACGCGAGTGCAAGAAGACGGTACATATGTTCAGCGTCCTCCACAGTCAAACCAACCTCCTCCAATATAGAGGCGTCGGCCTCACCATCGACATTAACACTCCTCCTATACTTTCTAACGGCAATCAACCTCCTCAAAGCCTTCTCAACCTCAGCTATATTTCCAGCGGCCAATAGATTAGCAAGATACTTAATGGGTATCCTAAAATCATCTAGTTCGGGTAGCCATTCACCAGAAACATCGAAGACACCATCCTTAACCACAGTCTTCATAGGGCTTAATGGAGGTATATACCAGACCATCGGTAAAGTCCTAAATTCAGGATGTAATGGCAAAGCCACCTCCCACTTCTTTACAAAGAAATAGAAAGGCGACTTCCGAGCCGCCTCAATCCAACTCTCAGGAACGCCAGCAGCCCTAGCCGCTGAAACAACCTCCTCATCAAAAGGATCAAGAATTATATCCCTATGAGCCCTAACCAACTCCTTATCAGGAGCCGACGCCGCCTCATAGACACGATCCATATCGTATAAAACTACACCCACATATCTAATCTTCCCTACACATGCATGCATACACTGGGGAGGTAATCCATGCTCAATCTTGGGGTAACACAATATACATTTCTCAGACTTACCAGTATTCCAGTTAAAATAAACCTTTTTATAGGGACAGCCAGATATACAGAACCTCCAACCCCTACACTTATCCTGTGCAATTAGGACAATACCATCCTCCTCACGCTTATATATTGCACCGGCTGGACAGGCTGCTACACAACCTGGATTTAAACAGTGATTACATATCCTCGGAACAAAGAAGTAAAAAACGTGTTCATACTGTAAATAAGCCTCCCTCTCCTCAGGCGACAACTTCTGGAAATTCACATCCTCCAAGGCAGTCTTATTAATACCTGCACCCTCATCCTCCCAATTAACACCCCACTCCAACTCAATATCCTCCTCACCACTAATCATCGATTTAGGCCTAGCAACAGGAGTCTGTGTCATCGGAATATTCGTGTGAAGATCCTCATATGTATATGTCCATGGACCATGCTTACCCATATAATCCTCCATCCTAGGTAGATAAGGATTCCAGAAAATATTGAGTAGAATACTTAACTTTCCACCTATACGCAGCTTTAGATCCCCATTCTTCTTTACCCAACCTCCCCTATACCTATCCTGATTCTCCCACTGCCTAGGATACCCTGTTCCCGGTTTATATTCAACATTATTCCACCACATATATTCACAGCCATCTCTATTAGTCCATAGATTCTTACATGCAACCGTACATGTATTACAACCAATACATTTATCTAAATTAAATACTACACCTATTTGAACACCAACCCTCAACCCAATCACCTCCTAAACCTAGAAGGCGAGACATAGGTCACCTTCTCACCGGGTGCAAGTGGAAGCCTTCTAACCGCAACTATTATATCTCGCTCTGAAGGGCATGTACCCCAATAGTTCAAGAAATAACTCAGTTGAGCATATCCACCAACCATCCATGCAGGATTCTGGAGAATCCTTGTCACTGCATTAGTATTACCGCCAGAGATATCACTACAACCCAGCTCCTGAGCCAACTTAGATATGGGGACACCGATATGCTTCTCTGACATGTGGTACATAATAACCATCCCCCTCGGCACCCTATGACTAGTAGCCACTCTACACACCATAATACCGTGGCCATTAAATACCTCAACCCATTCATTATCATCAACACCAATCTCCTCCGCATCACGTGGATTAATGAATAGTCTCTGGCCACCCCTGTGTAAATGCTGCATCCTCAAATTATCATAGAAAGTCGAGTGAATACCCCACTTCCCATGTGGAGTAATATACCTAAATAACTTAACACCACTAGGGAGTTTACTAGGCATATCACCAGTAGTCAACTGATCAATAGGCGGCTTATATATCGGTAGACTCTCACCCAACTCTCTAAAGACTCCGTGATCAATATAGATCTCCTGCCTCCCACTAAGCGTCCTAAAAGGCACCAACCTCTCCACATTAACAGCATATGGAGTATATGTCCGTCCGGGAGCCTCAATACCATACCACATCGGTGAAGTAAGAACCCGCCTAGGCTGACTCACCAAATCATCAAAAGTAAATTTCTCATGCCGCCGATGCTCAATCAAATCAGCCAACTTTAATCCTGTACGCTTCTCAAGCGTCTTCCAAGCCTTATAAGACACATCACCATCAGTTTCAGGCGCTAGACGCAAGACAGCCTCAGCCACCTTCCTAGCATCCTCAAGCGATGGATAACCATCGAGAGAACCAACAATATGATCATCCTTCAATGCATCATAAATCTCACCCAATGCAAACATAATACCCTTTGCACCGAAACTATCCCTAAACTTTGGGCCAAGCCGCACATACATATCATAAACTTTACTATAATCCCTCTCCACAATAACCATCTTCGGCATCGTCTTACCCGGAATCGGCTCAACCTCACCATACTTCCAATCCTTAATATGCCCCCAAGGCTGACTAATCTCCATCGGAGAATCATGCAACAATGGATGTACAACTAGATCCTTAACAGGACCATCGAAGTGTTTAGCAGCCAACTCAGAAAACTTCTTAGCAATAAGTTTAAACGCATCATAATCATGTTTACACTCCCAATATGGATCAGTAGCAGGTGTGAATGGATGAATAAATGTATGTAAATCACCACATGTTAAGTCATGCTTCTCATACCAGTGGGCAGCAGGCAGGACAATATCAGCATAATTAGCGGTCGAAATCATCCTAAACTCTAGATTTACCAATAGATCAAGCTTACCAGTTGCCTCCTCATCCCTCCACACTATCTCTTTAACCAAATCCTTAGCCCTCTCCTCACCAATAACCGCATGATGAGTGCCTAATAGAGTTTTAAAAGCATGATTATTACCCCTCATAGATGTGCCTAACAGATTCCCCCTCCAAACAAACAAAACCTTCGGACTATTGAATGGATCATCAGGATCTTCGACGGCGAACCTCAACCTCCCCTCCTTCAAAGACTCAACAACATACCTTATTATCTCTTCATCCGTCTTAGCACCCGCCTCCAACGCCTCCCTAATAATCTCAAAGACATTCTTATTAAAACTAGGGTAAAATGGGAGCCAACCCAGTCTAACCGCAAGACAAGTCATATCAGCCGGATGCCTATATCTACGTAATTTATCCGCCCACGGAGTCAACTGCGGATCATAAAGCATCGCATCATATCTCCACTGCCCAGTATGAATATACCAATATGTAGTTGTATTCATATGCCTAGGCGGCCTAATCCAATCCAATGCAAATGCTATACCTAAAGCCGATGCCAAGGGCCTAATCTTCTCAGTACCTACATAGTGACACCAACCACCACCATTCTTACCTACACAACCACACAGAATAGGTAGCAGGATATATGTCCTATAATTTAGGTCTTGATGGAACCAATGTTGAATACCTGGACCCATAATAATTAGACTCCTACCACCAGTCTTCTCTGCATTCTCAGCGAACTCCCTCGCAATCTTAATAACCAAATCCCTACTAACCCCAGTAATCGATTCCTGCCACGCCGGGGTATATGGCTTCGGATCATTATAATCCACTGGATAATCTCCACCCAAACCACGTGATATACCTAAATGAGCGGCCAACAAGTCATAAGCAGTAGTCACATAAACCGTGCCATCCAAAGTATCAACCTTCTTAACAGGGACCTCCCTAACTACATAATAAGGCTCACCCACCTCACCACTAGGCATCAACGAATAAGTCTTATCATAAACAGGGAACGCCACCGGCAACCTATCATCCTCACCACCCAATAATGTCAATCTCGGGTCAATCGCCTCACCAGTAACCGGGTCCTCCATCTTAAGATTCCAATTACCCTCCACCTTATCATATCTAAAACCGATGCTGCCCTTAGGGAGCCTCAACTCACCTGATGCTGAATCCATAACCAAAAGCTTCCAATCAGAGTTCTCTACATCCTTATAACCATCGACCTCGGAGGCCCTGAGGAACCTCCCGGCAATATAATAGTCACCAACCTTATCCAATTTAACCAAGAAAGGCAAATTAGTATACCTCTTAACATAATCTATGAAAGACTCAACCCTCCTCTCTATATGAAACTCCTTCATAACCACATGAGCCATCGCAATGGCGAACGCAGCGTCCGTCCCAACCCTGATCTGAACCCAAGTATCTGCGAATTTAACGTGATCATAGAAATCAGGGCTAACAACCACAACCTTAGTACCATTATATTTAGCCTCACTCATAAAATGGGCATCGGCGGTCCTAGTGGTAGGTAGACTGGTTCCAGCAATTATCCAGTAAGTCGCATTAAACCAATCCGCACTCTCATGTACATCAGTCTGCTCACCATATACCTCTGGAGAGGCCGTGGGCAAATCATTATACCAATCGTAGAAACTTAGTGCAGTCCCACCAATCAAGCTAGTAAACCTCATCCCGGATATAAAACTAATAATCGACATGGCTGGAATCGGAGAAAATGAAGCTATCCTATCCGGACCATACTTCTTTAAAGTATGTATTAATGCACCAGCAATAATTTCAACAGCCTCATCCCAAGAAACCCTTTTCCAACCACCCTTCCCCCTAGCCTCCTTATACCTTTTAGATTTCTCAGGATCCCCAACAATACTAGCCCAAGCCTCAACTGGGTCCAACCCCCTACTCCTAGCCTCCCTATACATATCCAAAAGAATACCCCTAACATATGGATACTTAACCCTCAGGGGACTATACAAGTACCAAGAGGTACTAATCCCCCTCTGACAGCCTCTGGGCTCATAATTAGGGATATCAGGATTAATCTGCGGATAATCAGTGGCCTGCAACTCCCATGCAACCAATCCATCCTTTACATACACCATCCAACTACAGGACATCGAACAATTAACTCCATGACTAGTCCTAACAACCTTGTCATAACTCCACCTAGTTCTATAGAACCATTCCCAACCACGATCCTCGTTACTAAACTTAAACCATCTACTAGACACATCCTTGTTACCCGGCATCAGACACACCAGCTATGGAAGAAATACAGAAAATAGATTCTACTCTACAGTAAATATCAAAACCCCTTACATGTAAGGTAGATAACCAACAGACACGATTTATTGGATATAAAATATGGAATATAGCTCTCCGAAGAACATGTATATAACCTGTAATCCTCAAATAAATACATTAAATATATCGGAGTATACCCAATTCAATATAGATAATAATGAATGTAAATAGGATATATATCCCATACATATACGGGGTAATAGCGGCAGCATCCACCATATTACTAGATGCATTCCTCATATATCTATTCAGCGGCGTATTCACATACACCCAGATTAACATACTGGATATAATTAGTTGGCTACTATCAACATACCCATTTGAACTAACAGCATACTCCATAAACACAGGTATAATAATCGGCTTAACAACCTACACCAGAATAAGCAGTAAAAAATCCGGAGCCGCTAATAAATTAGGCATCACCGGCATAATTATATCCGCCGGCTCATCAGTACTCTTCGCCTGCTGCGCCCCCTTCATAGTAAGCCTAATAGCAATAATAGGCTCAACCGCACTCCTCCTAATAACGTATTCAAGAATAATATTTATCGTAGGGGTAGGTATACAACTAATAGCAATCACCATATTAGCAACAAATATAATGGATAATAAAGAGAAGTGCGAATGCTAAATCGGCAAAACAAAAAAATAATTTATATCAATTAATCCACAATACTTTAGATAACGCTACCCCAAACATTTAAACCCAAACGGGGAGATGTAATATGTTGAGGGAAATCACTGTCGATGGATCAACAGGCCTGAAACTAAAAATATATGAGTTCGGAACCGGGGGGCCTAGAATCTTAATAACATCAGGAATCCATGGAGATGAATTAACAGGAATATATACAAACCTACAATTAATTAGATACTTAGAGAGGAAGGATAATATCCATGGAAAAATCTATATAATTCCAATCGTAAATATACTTGGATTCCAAGCCAGCACCAGGAGGAATCCAATCGACAACATAGACCTAAATAGAGTCTTCCCAGATGGCGATGGATCAATAATAACCAAGGGAATAATTCAAGAAGTATGGGGGATAGCGAAAACATCGGACTACATACTAGACCTCCACTGTGCAGGCAGATACACATACCAATATATCCTATCCCTATACAATAAACACCAATTCATAAAAGAATATACCGATAATATAAGCTGGGATGTAGAGATAATGTCATCCGGCCTAAGGGGACAATTATTCACCGAGGCAACCGAGGAGGGGATCCCAGCCGCAATAATTGAAACAGCTGGAGGCAGAGGCTATTACGATAAACAATCGGGAGATACATTATTCCATACAATATTACAGACTCTACACAACCTAGGATTCATAACACTAAATAATGTAACCGAAAAACCCAATAGAAGGAGATATGGTAAGTTAATAAGAGTTAGATCAAACTTAAGCGGGTTCCTTGAACCAAGAGTAGAGGTGGGAAAAGAGATCCAGAAGGGAGATGTAATAGGAGAAGTTGATGGAGAGACGGTTAAATCACCAGTCTCTGGAATAGTAATCGGCCTAACTAAAGATAGATATATCTTTAAACAAGGATTAGTAGCCAAAGTCGCTGAAAAAAGAGATCAATGAATCTAAAATAACTAGAGAGTTACTTACTCCTAACCAATATATAGAAAAACATTCGTCTACTAGATATCGATGACGATCTCTTCACCACTACATCATAAGAAGAACCGAATATACTCTCAACCTCATTAGCTCCAACACCTGGTGGACCCCAATTATAATTACCCTTCTCAAAGCACCAAAGAAGAAAGTAACCACCAACCCTCAAAACATGGTTTAGTGAATCCCTATACTTAACCCTATCCAACCCCGGCCTAATACTATGGAAACAACCAACATCAGTAACTAATTCAAACTCCCCTAAGTCTAGGCCTATCACCTCACCAACATTCGTGAAATCAGCTACATAAAAATTGGGTGATACCCCTCTAGACACAGCCTTCTCAAGAGCCTTATCAATAGCAACTCTAGATATGTCAAGGCCATATGCATCAAAACCTTTTTCAGCCAAATAAATAACCAATGACCCCGTTCCACAACCAACATCCAGAGATCTACACGGCCTTAGAAACCCCGACTCAACAAGTGAAACCAACTCCGTCGGCGGATACCCCACATCCCAGGGTGTAATACCCACTTCATAAGCATAATCCCAAAAAGATGAGCCGCTTGAAGTCCCTCGCCTCGATTCACGAGAATCAACAGAATCCATATTAACCAATACCACGATATCCTTCCAACAATATATTAATAGATATATGCATTCAACACCCTAGAAATTGAGTAATACGGTGGAATAAATACGATGGGACCCCCCTTATAAATTATAAACTAAATATCTATACAAAACAATGGAGGAAGTATTACCCCCAATTTAAATAAGATTAACCATTCTATTTATTGGAAGCTTATAAGGTGTCTGAATGAAGAATACTCTATATATTATATCAATTATAATGATCATTTTAATCACCACACAGTCATTGACAACAATCGTATACGCCAATAAACCCGACGTATGGATACTAGCGGGAAAAGGGAAAAAACATGGAAAAACCCAGCCACCCCAGACAATTCCATGGGGAGTAACTAGGATACATGCACCCGATGCATGGGGAACCTCAACTGGACTATCTGTCCAAGTAGCGGTTCTAGACACTGGAGTAGACAAAGATCACCCAGATTTATCAGGAAACGTAGTATGGGGAATTAGTGTAGTAGGTAATAAAGAATCAACCAAGTATAGAGACTGGAAAGACAAGAATGGTCATGGAACCCATGTAGCGGGAACCATAGCAGCACTAAACAACCAAATAGGAGTAGTCGGAGTTGGATACAATATTTCTATATATGCAATAAAAGTCCTAAGCGACTCAGGATACGGTTCCTGGACAGACCTAGCTGAAGGAATAATATGGGCTCTTAAGGGACCCGATGGAATAATAGATAAGGATGGCGATGGTATAGCAGCCGGAGATCCTGACGACGATGCTGCAGAAGTGATCAGCATGAGTCTAGGAGGCACCACCTACTCCGCAGAAGTTGAGAATGCAGTAAACCTAGCATACAGCTACGGAGCCGTCTTAGTTGCAGCGGCTGGTAATGAAGGAGCCAGCGGCGTAACCTATCCAGCGAAACTACCGAATGTAATAGCTGTAGCAGCTATAGATAAATACGATTCTGTACCAAGCTGGAGCTCGAAAGGGCCTGAAGTAGAGTTGGCCGCACCAGGAGTAGACATATTATCAACAGTTCCCCATGGAGGATATAAATCATATTCAGGAACATCCATGGCAACTCCCCATGTATCAGCCACGGCAGCCTTAGTAATATCAAAATTACTGATTGAAAGCAGGCAATATACACCCGACTATATACGGCAGACATTAATTAACACTGCAGAGGATATAGGTGCACCCGGCTGGGATAGTGAGTCCGGATATGGAGTCGTTAGAGCCGACTTAGCGGTTTCAACAGCATAATATATAATTGATTCCCCCACTTTTTATAATCATTAACAGTAACCAAATTAAATTTAGAGACGAGTTACCCAGATGCAATTAAAAAATATTTCCTCCATCCTCCAACTATATTATTTAGTTTATGTCAAAATTATATATCGGCACCTCAGGATGGAGTTACATAGATTGGGTAGGGATATTCTATAAATCTCCACATCGACTGCTAAGCCAATATTGCCGATACTTCAAAACAGTCGAGATGGACTCATCTTTCTATACAATACCTAATAGAGAAGTTATAATAGGAATAGCCAAAACAATACCTAAAGAATTCAAGATGAGCCTCAAAATGCCCAAACATATAACCCATGACAAATTAATAGGTAAGAGGGGAGAGATAAAAGAAACTTTAGAAAAATTCTATAAAAACATAGACCCACTAAGAAGAAGAGAAGCTATATCATCAATATTGATACAACTACCACCACGATTCAAATATGATAAAAAACTTCTAGAGACATTCCTAAATAAACTAGATAATAGTTACAGATACGCAATAGAATTCAGGGACCCCAGTTGGCTAAACCCAGATACATACAAAATACTTGAGAGACACGAAGTTGCATATGTAATAGTCGATGAACCACTCCTACCGCCGGAAACAATTGTCACAACAGATTTTACATATATTAGGTGGCATGGAAGAGGTTTGAGACCATGGTATAATTATAGGTATACAGAGAGGGAACTAAGGGAATGGATACCTAAAATAAATAAGTTGATGAATAATACCGAAATTATCTATGGATACTTCAACAACCATTTCCATGGATATGCGGTCGAGAATGCTTTAGAAATTATGGATATGTTTGGATTACTTGATGAAGAGGGCAAAAAAGAGTTAAAAAGAATTAGGGAGAGGATCTCAAAACCATATATAAGAAGAAAATTAGTTGGAATCGATGAGTATATATTAAATACTAAAGACCTAAATAAATTACTAAGCTTATTAACAGATGAAAAAAGACTTGAAAGAGGGTTAAGAATAAATAATACTGAAGTAGAGATAGTGGATAACACCGAATACCACATAATTGCGAAGGTAAGGAAATATGATGTAATAATAGATACCCAAGAAAGAAAAATAATTCATAACTGTGGAGACTGGGAGAGGGTACATCTAGAGAAGAAACTATGTAAACATTTAATCAAGCTATTAACCAGCATACCGAGGGAGAGAGGCCTAAAAATAACTAGAGACATACTACTCAATATCGATGACTGGAGCTTCGAGCATATGGAGAGATGATGCCTATGCCCCCAGAAATCTACATAGGGACAGGGGGATGGCAATACTTCATCACCCCAGGCCGGGATCCCCTAATAGAATACTCAAAAATATTTAATTTCGTTGAGGTCAACGCTACCTTCTATAAAAAGATACCTTTAACCATTGCTGAAAGATGGAGAGAGAAAACGCCACCCCACTTCATATTTAGTGTAAGAACACCGAAAATAGTAACTCATGATAATCTACTAAAACCAAATGACCAAACTATAAAGGCGATGAACTATATATACCAACTAGCAGATATACTGAAGAGCGATATAATAGTTTTAGAGACCCCGCCCCGACTAATCATAAACAAAGATAAACTAGAAACATTCCTTAATAGGATAAACTTGGGGGATAAATATTTAGCTCTGGAGGTTAGGGGACACTTATCCAAGGACGCATTAGAATACATTAAGAAGAGAGAGGAAATTATACCAGTATATGATATAAGTAAAGAGGAGGCAATCCAACATAAGGAAATCGATTATACAAGGATATTCGGCAAAGGAGAACATAATATATACCAATTCACAAAAAAAGAATTGAAGACAATTTATACAAAGGCTACAAATGCACCAGTAAAGAAAATATTAATAAGTTTCCATGGAGTCAGGATGTACACAGATGCAGGGAAACTAAGATTCTACCACCTCTATAAAGAATTCCCTAAAAACAAGCCACCCTATGGACTAGAAGCAATAAAAACAGAGTTACTCAGGGACATGAAGTTCCCAGCGACTAGAGACGAGATTATTAAACATGAAGGGTGGAAAGTCATCCCCCTAAACGAGAAGGATGACATACATATAGGAGATATATTGGCTTGGCTACCTCCAAAAATATATAAAAATCCTGATGAAGTAATTGAAGAGCTACGTAAAACAAACCTATTTAAGCAACTATAGACCAAGAATAAATACTAACCAAAATCAATAACAATCCTACTCACCAAATCATTTCTAGACCTAAACATATCGATAGCATCATATACCTCACTATATCGATAAACATGTGATATAGAGGAGCTTAAATTAATATGTCGATCCTCAATCAATGAGACCAAACTAACAAGATCATAATGATTATGATCCTCAAAACCAAATATCCTCTTCTCATCGGAAATTAAGCTACTAAAATTTATTGGAACGGGCTTATTAAACAAACCACCTAATACGGCTACACCCCCATTACCCAATGATTCAATAGCTGTATAAATAGCATCTGCAGACCCAACATACTCAAAAGAGACATCTACGCCAGACCCATCACTCAATCTATAGACCTCCTCAACCGGATCAAACTTACTAGCATCAATAAAATAATCTGCTCCAAATCTATAGGCCAAATCCTCCTTCCTACCATCAATATCCACACCTATAACAATCCTAGCTCCCAACAACCTAGATAACAATAATGCATGCAGACCAACACCACCCAATCCAACAACCAAAACAACCCTATCCCAGACACCGCCAATCCCTCTAATCGCATGATAAGGAGTAACAACGGCACACCCAACTATACATGACTCCTTTAAACTCAGGTTACGGGGAGTCCTCACCAAATTCCTGGGAGTAACAACCATATATTCCTGGAAAGTACCATCCCTCTCAAAACCATAATACTCACTAGACTCACACCAATTCTCCCTACCCAATCTACACTCCAAACACGACCCACAACCACTAACATAATCAATAATTACCTGATCACCTCTGGAAAATGTATCTACATCCTCACCAACAGCCTCGACAACACCGCTCCCCTCATGCCCGGGTACAATTGGGTCTAAGCCATATCTAAACTCTCCATCCATATAATGGATATCAGAGGCACATAAACCACCAAACCCAATCTTAACCAACACATCATTAGAACCTAGCTCACCAACCTCATAATCCTCTATACGCAGGCCCTCGCCATAGCTAAAAATAATTCTCTCAGGCAATATTCCCGCACCCATTAATAGCCTATAGAATCATATGTTATAAGATCCTCTATAAACCAGCCTATTCTCACCCAGATAAATTCTATAAATCTCGTAGTAGCCATTCCCCAATTCAGTCCAATTAAATGGAAGACCAGGATTATACTCATCGAAATCAATCAAGGTTGAGGAGGCATATACAACCAAGTCACTCAACTCAGCCTTATATAATTTATAGAAATCCCGCATCCGATCACCCCTTTTATCAGTCCTATAATAACTACCGACCAATACATCGACATATCTATCTGTAACCAATACGACGCCTAAATTCAAGGCCTCTTCAACGATATCGATAACGTCACGTAAAACACTAAAATCCAGGTGATCACAAGTATTCATCGAAAAATACTTCGCCAAGTAGAATGAATCATTAAAAATATCTTTATTAATAATTCCAGTATCAGTCCCAAGCATACCAATAATAGCCTCTTTATTGACCTCACCATTATGAGCAAGATAAAGCTTATAACCACACTCTGTGGATAACTCAATTGGATGCGTTGAAAACAGATTTATCAACATACCAAGACTACTTGCCCTAGAATGCAAAATCTCAACGAAAAACGCATCACCATCAGCCTCACCCAATGAAAATCTGGGCATATCAACAAATATAGGTCTAGTGCTCTTCCTACAAACCGACTCAACATCATCGTGAAATATCTTTATAAATACACGTCCCCACCCATCCCTATGACTAGTATACCTAGGTCCATATAAAGCCTCGTTATATGGATCGTATCTCGACGCCTTAATTAAACTAGTAACAAGAGAATCATGGTAATCTGCTAAAGCACCCACTCTTCCAAGGGATATCAACATCCTACACATATAGACCACTCAAAAAATATAGCGCCTCAAAGACACTTAAACCCTCCTAAACTTATACCTCTCATAAATAAACTCAATTGAAGAACCTTTCTTCTTAAACTCCACCCTATACTCCCTCCAATTATTTATAGTCTTAAAGATAGAGTGCTCCTCACCCAGAACCTCAGGATATAATGGATACTCCACCCAACCAGACGCCTCCCTAATACGTAAATAAAGCATCGACCCATTCTTAACAACCTTAGCCCTGACAGTCCCCCTATACATCTCATAATCCCCCACTAGACTATTCAAGACACGTTCATTCTTTAGAAAAGGCATATCCCAAGGATTGACATCGAGAAGTTTAGCCAATATAAATTGACCAATAAATGATAATCTATATCCAGAGCCATTAGCCAATAAAACTACACCTATTCCCGCATCCCTAATAAATCCAATATATCCAGTGTGAACCAATACTGAACCAGAGTGGCCAACCAACTTATAACCAAAGAAATCAGGAGTAATCATGAGTCCATATCCATAAGACTCACCACCAAATATTTCATAGGGAAGATTTATGTACGGCTTCTCCATAGCATCAATCAGGTCCCTCCTAATTATCCTAACCCCGTTAAACTCACCCTCATTCATAAACATCCTAATATAATTGGCTAAGTCAAGCACATTACTCACAATACCTCCATCCGAATATATTCCAAAAGGAAAACCAGTCTCTCTAAACCCCTCATCACTAACAACATAGGGCTTAGCCATACCTCCATCCCTATGAATATCACTTGGGTCAAGATACGTTCTATTCATACCTAAAGGATCAAGAATATGTTTCTTAACAAACTCCTCATAAGATAATCCACTAACCTTCTCAATAACCAAGCCCAAAGCAACATACCCCTCATTCAAATAAAAGAATCTCTCCCCAGGCTTCGACTCAACCCAATCCTCAGCACCATCCATAAACTCCATGACATCCACAGGACGATTAATCGGTAGCCAACTATCACCAACACCAGCTAATCCACGGATATATGCCTCCGCATATCCCAAAGCCGGTAAACCAGATGAATGGGTCAACAAATGATGAAGAGTAACACCCCTCTTAAACACCACAGGAATATTATCCAAATATTTATCAACCGGATCATCCACAGAGACTAAACCCATCTCTACAAGCTTCATGATAGATAAGGCGGTAAAGGACTTGGTTATCGAGCCTATACAATATAAAGTCGATTCACTAGCCGGCTCAGCGGACTCAACATCCCGGAAACCATATCCCCGAGCATAGATAACCTCACCATCCTTAACAATGGCTAAGCTAAGCCCAGGAAGCCTCCCCTCACTCATCCTATCCAAAATAAACTGGTCAATCTCACGGAATAGAGCCTTCATAGACATACACCTTAAATATAGTTAAAGGTGGTTGAGGAAAATAACTTAATCATTCTTCTAGAAATACTTTCACTAAACATAAGGTCTCATCAACTACAGTAGTATTTAACATTATTACATTTAATATTTACTAATCAGGAGATGTACACCTACTATCATAATCTAGAAAAAATCACCGAGATAATAGACAAATATTTACATAGAAACAACATAATTTTAATAGATTCACACATATCCATACTAAATATACTACTAAACCACTTAGTACTAAATATAACAAAAGATAATTCATATATCTACATATTATTTAGACAAGTCTTCGACATAATACCAATAAAACCAAGCTATGCACTAAACCATGGAGAAAATATCTTTATAAGGAGAGTATTCAGGGATGAAGACCTAATAAGCGCAATAAAATTAATTCCCAATGAGGAGGAGAACTACGATTTAATAATGATACTAAATCCCTTCAAATACATATATGAAAAAACACCGAGTTATGCACAATCAATAATAAATCATATAATAATGAATATAAACCTAGTGACGCCACTAAATAAACCATTAATAATATATAATGAACATGATAAACAAGACTATCTATGCACCAAAATAAAACTAATCAGACATGACACATACATAAAGGTAATAGATACACACAACATATACATAGAAAATAAACAATTCATATGAGAAGCATCGGCTTAGCCGCCTTAAGTAAAGTTATTTATATATAGATAACACTGTTATATATATGTATGAATAATCTAGTGAATGAGAAAAGCCCATACCTACAACTACATGCAAACAACCCAATAAACTGGTATCCATGGGGAGAAGAAGCATTAAAGAAGGCCGTAGAAGAAGATAAACCAATCTTACTATCAATCGGATATTATTCATGCCATTGGTGCCACGTAATGAATAAAGAAGTATTTATGGATAAATCAGTAGCAGAAATATTAAACAGAGACTTCATATGCATAAAAGTAGATAGGGAAGAAAGGCCTGACATAGATAACATATACATGAAATATGCGGTAGCAATAATGGGTTCTGGAGGATGGCCGCTAAACCTAATATTAACACCCGATTTAAAGCCATTCTATGCATTTACATACTTACCAAGGAACAATTTCATAAACCTAATGACTAGAGTGATCGAGACGTGGAGACTAAACAGGCGTGATATACTAAGATATACCGATGAATTGATTAGAATCGTAAAAGAGACGGAAGAACACTCACATCCAGAACCAATTATAGATAGCCACGGAGCAATTAATAGAGCATACTCAAGCCTAATAAACAATTATGACGAGGTTTATGGTGGATTTGGAATTAGGCCAAAGTTCCCAGTCTACCACAATATAATATTCCTAATGAGATATTGGCATCTATTTGGGGATGAAAGAGCTATAGGAGCTGCTCTAACCACACTACTAAAAATAAGATTTTCATCCGTTTACGACCACATTGGAGGAGGAGTCCATAGATACGCTGTAAATAGAAATTGGACTCCACCACACTTCGAGAAAATGCTATACGACCAAGCTTGGTTAATAGAGTCGATGCTAAATGCATACAAAATAACTAAGGAAGAAATATTCAAAAGGACGATAGAACATACCTACAACTTCCTCATGAGAGAAATGTATAATAATCAAAAAGGATTCTATTCTTCACTAAATGCAGAATCATATGATGGGGAAGAAGGGAAGCTATATTTATGGAGGACAAACGAAATTAGGGACGCCATTGAGGACGAAAAATTATTAGCTGAATTATATAAATTTGGAGAGGGAAACTACATAGATGAATTCGGAGAGAAACACGATAGAATAATATTCCACATAGACACTAAAGGCTTATCATATGAAGAATTATTAAGATTCTACCATGAATCATATAAGGCAATAGAGGAAAAAGATATACCTAAACTACTCAAATACAGAATAGAGAATAAGGGGGCGATGCCATACGACAAAAAAATATTGGTTGATTGGAACTCAATGATCATAAGTGCATTAGCAAAATCATCCACAACTCTTAATAACGATGAAATGCTAAAGACCTCAATAAAAACATACTCATACCTAATGGATAAGAAAGTTAAGGAAGGATACTTAGGCCATTCAATAATAGATGATGAAATAACCTCCAAAGCCATATTAGATGACTATTCATACCTAATAAGAGCCTCAATTGACCTTTATATGGCGACACTAAACCCCAAATACATCGATTATTCAATCGAATTAACCGATGAAGCACTAGCCCTATTCTACAACCAAGACAAAGGTAAACTATATCTAAACGAAGAAGGTAAATTAGGGAGATTTTCGGAAGAAAGTGATGGAGCATACCCATCTGGAGTAAGCATAATGATAGAGAACTTATTAAGGCTCCATGAATTAACCGATATAGATAAATATATGGATATAGCATCAAGACTAATAAAAAATATTCTAACTAAAGCCATAGAATACCCCCACTACTACGTAAACACAATATCAGCTACTATGTTATGGAAGAGATGGATAAATATCGTGATAGCACCAGGACTAGAGACGGACACAACCAATAAGTTTATAAAAAGGATATCCCAAGAATATCTTCCAAACATCATCATAGTAATTAAAGACGAAGCATATAAAAACTTACCAGAACACGCAAAATATATTGAGAAAAAGAAGGAGACATTATACTATATATGCAAAGATAAGGTATGTTTAGAACCCATAAATGATGTTGAAGAAGCATATAAAACCATAGTAACAAATGAATATTAAATATATAACAATTTAATATATTGAAGCACAATTATAAGAAATATAATATGTTAATATATTAATTCAAGGTGATCTAAATGGATAACCTATTAGTAATAATCGCCACTAGAGACCCAGAGAAAATAAAGACAGCCGTAATGTACGCAGGCAATGCCAAAAAAAGAGGATGGTTCGACGATGTAGAGGTAATCTTCTTCGGCCCCTCCGAAGATGAAATAGCTAAAAATAAAAACCTAATAAAAGACATAATGCAAATATCTAGCGACACAGGCCTCACAATAGGAGCATGTAAAGCAGTAGCTGACAGCATGAAGCTAACTCCGACACTGGAATCAGTTGGATTAAATGTATTCTATGTAGGCGAATACATATCAAAAAAGATAAAGAATGGAGTTAAGACAATGGTTTGGTGAAAATCTAGAGCTCAAGGGTATGTTCATCAGCCTGGAACCCAACTTCCTTATGAGCGCCACTACAATAGGGCTTCTTAGTAGAATTACCACACCTACATAGAGCAGCGACTAACTCACTACCACGATACACTAAGATAGGGCCATTCTTCCTAAACTTAAGGGTTATTTTTTCATTCATAAATATACCGGTATAACAGAGTTATATTTAAACATTAATTAATATATTTCAAGCGATTAATAAGAAAAATAAAAAGTATAAATATAGAGTCATTTTGACGTCTGAGATATATATGCCTCCTAAATAACAATAGGGTTAATTCTAATTAATTTATGATAGCTGTTGTAAATCACATAAAGCCTAAAGATAGTGAAAACTACGAGAAAATACTTGAGATGTTTAAGAATAGACGCAGAATGGTTGACAAGTTTAGGGGATTTAGGGGATTTAAGCTACTGGCATCAAAGGATGATCTCGAGATAATGGTTATGACATTATGGGATAACGAGGAGGCATTTAGGAAATGGGTAGATAGCCCCCAATTCAAGCAGGGTCATGAAAGAACAGGAGGCGCCAACATAGAGGCTAATTCCAGAGGAGTCATATATGAAATAGTTATCGATGAGTAAACTTAGGCATGTCACATAACTAGCTATAATTATCGACAAAAATATGGACAGTAGTTTTATGCATATTATATATAAAAAAGCATCATATTTAATTTATAATATAATATTGTAAAATTATTTTAATTTGATGGCATATGGTCTTCCTAATAAAGAAAGGCCGTAGACTAATTGGTTATGAGGTTGATTTGAAGAATGTGCCGGGTGCATTAAAAGCCGTCGCCTCAATACCTGAGAAATATGGCTTAAACATTGAATACATAGAGACATGTAGATTGATAGGCGATGTATATAGTCTGTTCTTAGCCATAGATTTTACCGATGTGGATAAAGAGGTTACTCCGGAACATATACTTGATGAAATGAAGAAGAATAAAACTTATATACTGAATGCAGAGATAGCTCCATCCATATATGATGTAATATTCCCCTCAAAACTATGTATAAAGGATATAGGGGGAATGAGAGCTATACTACTCGGCCTAGGAAACATGAAGGGCATAATAAACGGAATAAAAAAGAATATGGGAATTGATATGGGAAGCTCCTTTCTATATCACCTAGGATACGGAGTCGGTAAAGAGATCTATAACATATATGGTAAACCATACAACCTCAATACCATCGATGATGCAATAGCCCTACTATCTGGACTGGCTAGGGGAGGGGGTTGGGCAGACATCCATAAAGAGTATGCAAATAAGAAACAAGTAGTTATAACAATGGATTCATTATGGGAGTGTGAAGTATCCGGATCCAATTTATCCGATGAAAAACCGAAGAGTAACTATGTTAGGGGAATATTAGCTGGGTTTTTTGAGACGATGCTTCATAAAAAAATAGTCGTCAGGGAGACTCAGTGCATCGGCTTAGGTGATTCAAAGTGCAGATTCGAGATAAACATAATTTAGATATCAATTAATACCCAATATCTCATCAATATCCTTAATTATCTCATCCTCTCCATCTCCAACCTCAACCAACTGGTAATCTGCATAACCCTCCTTCCTATTAGGTATATAGCCGCCGACCAATTTCACGGCTCTCCTAGTTGGATGTGTCTTGATATCGATATATGCCCTAACCATCGCTGCTATTGTCGCCTCATGAAAAACAATTAAACCATCACTAACCTTAATTACCAATCTTAAATGCTTATGCCCAGTGGGTATACCCAATATCATCCACTCAATATCCCTATTACTATAAATACGTGGTTCCTCAGACATAACAAAAAAATATTGAAGCCATATATTTAGTTGAACATATTTATCCAATAAACAGAATAATTCATATAATTAAAATAATGAAAATATGGTAATAAGACATGACAACTATTTTAGTGGCAATTCCATAATCAATGCATCACTACCATCAGAATAGTAATGCCTAATATAACCAACCACCTTAAACCCGTACTTCCTATAGAATCTGATTGCATAAGGCCTATTAACAGAAACCTCGAGAAAAATTGAGTTAAACCCACCAAATCTCCCAAAATCTATTAACAGCTTTAGTAAACATCCGCCAATCCCCCTACGGCGATACTTGGATGCCACGGCTATCGTTATTAAATGCAGCTTATTATTTTCAGCTTTAGCTGCGATATATCCCACTAAAGAATCTTCAACCAACGCTACTTTAAAGAAGATACAACTATTATATAAGTAATATAAATAATGTATTGAATAAGCATCTGAACCAAAAATATTCCTCTCTAACTCACTTATATAACTTAGATCCGTGGGAGATACATCCCTCACAATACACTCCATAACTATACCAAACAATAGAGTGGAAAACCAAATATAAAATTAACTAATACTCAAATTATTATCCATTCCCTCCCAATCATTATTAACTTTAGTTAAAAAGCATACATTTTTGTTTATGCTATAACACCATTTAATCATGAATACATATGTAATGCTCCTAAAAACACTAATCTCTAAAAAATAACGAGATTCAAAACTCTAACTACACTCCAAGCAAAATATTTTCGAAGTGTTAAATTCACAAACATGTGATTTAATTATATTGATATGGATGGATACAGCATATACATTATAGACCTATTATTATTAGTTGAAGCCATATTACTACTGACCACAATATACCTAATTATCAAGAGTAGAGAGGAATATAGGGGGAGACTATTATTACTTGATAAAATGAAGATAGCTATAGACCTACTCTCCCGAAGAGAATATTTCGACGCTGTATTCGATATTTACAGGGAGGCAAAGGGATGGGTGATTGCAACAGTAACTGGAACAAAGCCAAGGGAAGAAGATATGCCACTTATAGATAATCTACTAAGCCTAATGAAAAATAGAGTGGATGATGGGGTAAGAATTAGATTAGTAATGCCTAAATCTCCAGACAAGATATATATGGGTTACAGATACAAATCAGTCGGAGCCCAAGTAAAATTCCACGAAAACCTCATGATCTATGACTTGAGATATACAGTAGCCGATGGAAAATCAATAGTAATGGGGTTTCCAATAGAAGTGGGTGAAACAAAACCCACTCGCAGAGGAGTGAAGATATATTCAGAGACACTAGCGGGAATACTCACAAGAAACTTCGAGAGATATTGGGAATCCAAATACGCATACACTTACGAAGAATATCTAGAAAAATATATAGAAGGAATAAGGAAGACACACCCAGAAATAACGATAGAAACAATCGCAAATGGATTAGGAATTCCAGCAGAAGAATTGAAGAAAATAAATAAATAAACTTATAAATACTACCGAATTTTACCCCGAAACAATGAAGCAATGAGTCCAATCAGACAAATAATCACAAAGACCTTAAATGAAGACCCCATAGTATTAATAAACAAGATATAAGTAGCGGGTGTTAATAATTCCCTACCCAAATAAATTCCAGATATAAGCATAACAACCGCCATACTAA
Source organism: Candidatus Geothermarchaeota archaeon (assembly GCA_015523725.1). Lineage (GTDB taxonomy): Archaea > Thermoproteota > Nitrososphaeria > Geothermarchaeales > JDFR-13 > WAMZ01. The sequence goes on along the minus strand of WAJV01000101.1, from coordinate 11,688 downwards.
GAGTCTGACCCACCACACGCATCGTCGCTAAAGTAGCTGATGCCACACCATAAAACTTCTTCTCAATCGAACTCATAATCGCATTAGTATTGGGCGAACTAAATAAAGCGAATCCGAAACCAATAAGCACCAACGCTGAAATTATATAAAAAATACTGGTATCTAACCCAATAAAGGATAATAAATAAAGACCTACCGCAATCAAACCCATCCCAATTGAGGCCAAAACCCTAGGCTCCACTCTATCAGATAACCATCCCGCAAAAGGCGAAAAAACAGACTGCACGACAGGCCTCGATAACAAAATCAAACCTGCATCTTGAGGAGACATACCATAAATAAACTGCAAATAAAGACTAAGAAGAAACGTAGATGAATAGGTAGATGTATAGTTTAAAAGAGATGCCAAATTTGATAATGAAAAGGTTAAACTCCTACTAAATATCCTAACATCAATAAGAGGATGGTTAACCCTTAATTCCCAAAAAACAAAGAATATAAACAATATAATTCCAAGTAATAGATAATATATAGTTAATTCAGAGAAACCGAGAAGCAAGACAATTAACATCACCGCATAGAGAATAGACCCTATAAAATCAAATGATTCACCCCTAGCACCAACCCACTCCCCCCTCAGCCATAACCACGCCATCAAAGCAATAATAAAACCAAAGGGAACAGTAAATAAGAATACGCTCCTCCAACCCAAATACTGAGTTAACACTCCCCCTAACAACGGCCCCACACTCAGACCTGCGTACACAGACGCAATGTTGATACCCAATACCTTCCCCCTCTCCTCAATAGGATAAACTATAGTTAATATAGCGATACCAGTAGCGAAAACCATCGCTCCACCCAAACCTTGAACAAACCTAGCCACAATAAGCCAAGTCGGCGAAGGAGCCAATCCAGATAATAATGAGGCGGCTGCAAAAACAGATAAACCAACCACATAAACCCTCTTTCTACCAACAATATCAGCAATCCTTCCAAAAGGAACTAAGAATACGGCAGTCGAAAGAAGAAAAGCAGTCGCGAACCAATTCAATACAATTGTATCTACATTAAACTCCCTACCTATAGAGGGCAATGCTACATTAACAGATGATAATGTATATGGAGTAAGAAAAGATGATAGAACAATGATAAAAAGGATGGTTCGCCTCATATCACTAATAACTATATTATGCCATAAATAAGCATATCAAATATAGCATAGATCATAATAGCATTAAGATTAATAGGGACGCCAATGAATTAAACAACTGAAACTATATCCTCATCCTCAAAGCAACGGCAAGCAAAATTACTAATATACCCAAAAAAATGTTGATCTCCGACAATCTCTTTATTCTACCAGTAATTTTAATAGCCAACTCGAACGATGGATTCCTTTTAAGTGTAAGACCCAGTCTAGTAATAAACAACCCTATTAACACCATGATAAAATATAGAGTTATCTTAGCTTGTAGAACAAAGCCAAACGCTGTATAACCCAATATATTTGGGTCAAATAAACCAAACAACTCAGCTCTAGCGACTCCAGAAACACCTATAAGAATCACTGATACCCATGCAATTAAATTAAATTTCTTAGTAATTCCCATTAAAACTTTCCCCCTAACCTCAGGAGAGGCATTCCCGAGACTTGGGAGCAACACATAATCTATAAGTATAGATCCACCTATCCAAATAGCAACTGCTAATATATGTATCCATCCTAACAAGATATTTGCAAAATCAGCCATATCATATCAACACCAGCATAAAACAGCTTGATAATAAATGATAGCAGAAATATATAAGTTGGATATATAATAAGTATCCAATTTTTTAATTAAAATATAAATAGTTAGATATAAGTAAAAACAATTTTCTTAGCTCTCCATAAACCGAAGACCGCAAAATCCTTAATTCAATAGACAGAGGAATATAAAATTTAAAGGTGATAAATATATGGTAAGTCCATTCAACTCGATAGAGATATATAATGTTTCAATCACGCCGGAGCACGAGATCCTAAGGAAAACAATGAGAAAATATGCAGAGGAAAAACTGGCTCCACTATGGAAAGAGATAGAGATAAAAGATAAGCTTCCTCAAGAAATTTACAATGAGCTAGCGAATATGGGGGTATTCAGCATAGGAATCCCCGAAAAATATGGTGGTCAAGGCGGAGACCAAATATCAAAAATGATTGTAATAGAGGAAATAAGTAGAAAAATCCCATCTATAGGGGTAATCATCGACACAACAGACTTTCCAATACTAGCCTTACTCCTATGGGGAACTGAAGATCAGAGGAGAAAGTACTTACCAAGTATAGCAAATGGAAAAGCGGCGGCCGGGGCGTATACAGAGCCTCAAGCTGGAAGCTGGGTGGCCGGAATCCAAACCCATGCAGAGAAAAAAGGTGATTACTACATTCTAAATGGAAGAAAGATCTTCATTAGTACAGTAGAATATGCCAAATATATAATAGTATTGGCTAGAACATCACCACCTAATAGAAACAGAATGCATGAAGGAATGTCATTATTTATTGTAGATAAAGATACTCCGGGATTAAAAGTCGGCTCAAAACTAAATGTACTTGGTATGCGTGGAGACAGACCCTATGAACTAATCTTCAATGATGCCAGGGTTCCTTCCGATAATTTAATAGGAGAAGAGGGTATGGGATACTACTACACAATGACCCTATTAAACTTCACTAGAATAAATATTGCAGCCCAAGCTGTTGGAATAGCCCAAGCAGCCTTCGAAAAGGCCTTTGAATATTCGATAAATAGGGAGGCCTTCGGCAAAAAGATATACCAATTAGAGGGAGTCTCATTCAAAATATCAGAGATGTTCATGAGACTACAAGCAGCTAGGCTATTAACATACTGGGCAGCGAAAATAAGCGAGAAACAACTACAAAATCCCGATAAATCCCTCCCAGAAGTAGCTCTAGCTGGGAGCGCGGCAAAAGCATTCGCCACAGAAACAGCTGAATACTGCTCTAGACAAGCCGTACAAATCCATGGAGGAGTGGGAGTCGACTTCGAAACAGGTATAGAGAGATATTTAAGGGACTCTATAATAACCACTATCTATGAAGGAACCAGTGAAATCCAAAGATATATAATAGCAAGACTGCTGCCTAGAATCATGTATGGAAGAAAGATCGATATTGGATAAAAATAGAATTACATAATTATACACAGTATCCATATAAAATATTATTTGATGGATAAACCAATATTCGATAAAAGGCTAATATGGAGCGTGGGGGGATTCGGATCCACAATACCCTATGTAATATTCAGCGGCTTTATAACATACTTCTATATAGATATAATGAAACTCCCCCTAATATACTACACGATTGGAATAGTATTATTTAGCATATGGAATGCTATAAACGATCCATTATTTGGATACTACTCAGATAAAACGAGGAGCAGGTGGGGAAGAAGATATCCATGGATATTAATATTTACAACACCCCTAGGAATAATTAGTTGGTTAATATGGACACCACCATTTAAAGAAGCAACCCTTTTATTCGCTTACTTCCTAATAATTATAGTCCTATTCGACACATTCTACACAATAGTTGTTTTAAATTGGACAGCATTATTTCCAGAAATGTTCCAGACAATAGAGGAAAGAACAACGGCAAACACTCTAAGAAACATATTCGTAATGATTGGTACGATAGTGGGATTAGCATCGGCTCCATTAATATATAGTACTTATGGATGGAACACCCTGGGCATAGTATCTGGATTACTAACCATAACCACCTTCCTAATATCACTAATTGGATGCAAAGAGATATATCAACCCAAGCGAGAGAGTATTGGATTTATAGAGGGACTCAAATACTCACTAATCAATAAATCATTCATCACATTTGCAGCATTCAGTCTAACAGCACAATTCACAACCGACATGCTGACAGCAGTTGTACCATTCTATAACAAATATGTATTTGGATGGAGTGAGAATGAATTATCACTAATACTATTCCTAACAGTACTAACAAGTATAATAGTATTCTATCCATGGTCCAAACTGCAAGCTAAAATCACTCCCTTAAAAGCAGCCATAGCATCATGTATATGGGGAATATTTGCATATCCACTCTTCCTATTAATAAATCCAGACTGGACATTGGTATTGATAACAATAGTGCTCGCCGGAATCGGACTAGGTGGATTAATAGTAGCCCCAGATGTGCTAATATCTTATGTAATAGACGAAGACGAGATAAAAACAGGTGAGAGGAGAGAGGGACTATACTTCGGAATACACGGATTCGTTATAAGATTATCGACCATTCTACAGGGAGTAACAATAAGCAGTGTATTGGGATTTTATGGATATAATCCAAACCTAGAAACTCAACCCGCCTCAGCAATACTAGGTATAAGGATTTTAATGGGTGTAGTTCCGGCTATAGCGATGATATTCGGGATCATAGCCCTATTACTACACCCAATAAAAGGAGAATATTTTGAGAAACTAAAGAATAAACTAATCTAATTGGTTAAGGGGCTGTGGAATATGTTTCCGGAAGATTTTTGGTGGGGAGTTAGTGAAAGTGGGTTCCAGTTCGAGATGGGCGACCCAGACGGAAAATACATAGACCAAAATACGGATTGGTACAAATGGGTCCACGATGACTATAATATAAGGAATAAATTAGTGAGTGGAGACCTACCTGAAAATGGAATAGACTACTTCTCAAAATACTCATTAGATCATAAAATAGCTAAAGAAATTGGGTTAAATACATTTAGAATAGGTGTCGAGTGGAGTAGAATATTTCCAAATCCCACTAATAAAATAGAAGTAGATGTAGATTGGGATAAAGATGGGAGAGTAGATAAGGTAAAAATAGATGATAAAGATATCCAGGAACTCGACAAAATAGCCAATAAAGAAGCTCTCAAACACTATAGAAAAATAATCATGGACCTAAAGAACAAAGGGTTTAATATCATAGTATGCCTAAACCACTTCACACTACCACTCTGGATACACGACCCAATAAAAGCAAGGGATACAAAGCTAAGAGATGGGCCACTAGGCTGGTTAGATAACAATATAGTTATTGAATTCACAAAATATGCAGCATATATAGCCCATACACTCGGAGACTTAGTAGATATGTGGGCAACCCTTAATGAACCTATAATAGTTGCGGAAGCAGGGTACCTAAAAATGGAGACATTCCCACCCTATCATAGAGACATGGGATTCCCACCTAGACTTAGAAACTCGGCATTCGCTAAAGCCATAATAAACATGATTTATGCACATGTAAATGCATATGAAGCGATAAAAAAATGGTGTAGAGTATCGAGAGATAGTAATAAGAAGCCACTCATAGGCATAATACACAACATGATGCCTATACAGCCATATAGAAAAGATAAAGAGATAGATATAATGACAGCGAAATTCCTAAGCCATATACACAACACATTAATATTAGATGCTATAACAAAGGGTTGGCTAGACAAAAACTTTAATGGAGAGGTGGATAGGGATGAACATATACCTAGACTGGCCAACCACCTCGACTGGCTCGGCATAAATTATTACTGCAGAGTAGTTGTAAAAGGTGGAAATAAACTACTAGCCAAAATAACCACAGGTTTACCGGCCTTCTTCTATGTAATACCGGGATATGGCTTCACAGCCGGGGAACTAAATCAGCAAGTGTCGCTGGATGGATATCCAGTCACCGACATAGGCTGGGAAATATATCCACAGGGACTAAAACAAGTTATTGATATAGCATCCAAATATAATAAACCAATCTTAATAACTGAGAATGGATTAGCCGATGCAGAAGATAAATATAGGGCACAATTCTTAGTAACCCACCTAAAAACACTCGACGATATAATAGAAGACGGAAACAAAAAAATCTTTGGATACCTACACTGGGCCCTAACAGATAATTATGAATGGAGCCATGGATTCAAGATGAAGTTCGGCCTATATTACGTAGACCTAAAGACTAAAGAGAGAATACCGAGACCCAGCGTAAAAATATACAAACAAATTATCGAAGAAAATTATGTAAACCCTGAATTACTAAGCAAATATAGTCTTAATAAGAGGTGATCAAATGATCAAACTCATTAAACTAATAACCCAATTCGGACTAAGTAGATTATTATATTTATCTAAATATGAAAAATGGATTAAAGACAATATTTTCCAGAAAAATAGCCTAAGAAATCTCGATATCGATGGAGACGGAATAACAGATAGCTTTAGCTTCAAGATAAAGAACCCACTCTACAGTGCATACTATAAAAGACCAACAATAATTGTAGATGACATGAAAATAAACCCGAGTAAAGCATTGATTAAAAAAGGCGATGAATTAATAAAGATGAATGAATGGACAGATGAGAATCCACTCCCCCTAATTCCAGGCGAATCAATAGAAGTCATAGTATTTAAAGAAAGAGGGTTAAAGAGAGGGAAACATGAAATAAAAATACTTAATGCAAGGATAATCGGCTTCGACACCTCCATGGACCTCATATTCACCGATGAATTAAGGGATTAATTATGGAACCATTAATTGTATATAATAGTAATTGGAAATATCCAGTAATACTTGGTGGAGAAAAAGGTTTCATAGTAGCATCTAGAGGAGGTGAATTATCGACTCCATGGAGCAGATACGGTCCAACAATAGACTTCGGAGGATTCTATACACCCCCAATAAGAGCCACAGGGCCAATAATCCCAACTCTATATACAGTAAATGAATTTAAGAGACTAGGCGACTACACCTATAAAAGCATCTACTACGGAAGCCACATCGAAACACACCACAAAATAAATGGATTTAAAATAACATCAACCATATATACTGCAAGAGAAAAACCTATAGCGATAATCAACTTAAACATTCAGCAACCTATAAGAAACAATAAATCTACGGAAATCAATCTATACATAGAGTCATGGGGAGGCCCATTAGAATACGATGGAATATTGCCAGAAAACATCAACATAAAATATAAAAACGAAACACTAATAATGAGGACGGATGAATGGCATACAATATGTAAAAGCAGTCCACCCCCCACTAAATACATAATAGGCGATGTTTCAAAAGATATTATCGAAAAAATAAAGAAACTCCCCACCGCAGCACCAAATAAAACAGTTCCCACCCTATTCACATGGGATATACACTCCATAAAAGGAAATAAGAAAAATATTACAATATCGATAGCATCCTCAGATAAAGGATACAAGACCGTAAAAAATTATGCTGAGGAAGGATTGAGAAAATCTGGAGAGATTTTAAGGAGAAATATAGAGGAATATGAGAAGTATATAAACAATACTATTAATATAGAAACCCCATCAGAAAACATTAATAAAGCATTTACTTTAGCCAAGGCAGCCCTATATACACTTAGGTCACGACAGCCAGAAGAAGGGATAGTGGCTGGATACCCGTGGTTCGCCAGATATTGGAGTAGAGATGCTGCTTGGATTATACCAGCCCTAATACTTATAGGGGATCACGAATACGCTAAAAAATACATTGACACCTTCCTAAAATATCAAGCCAGAGATGATTATGAAATACTCGGTGGAAAAAAAGGAGAAATATTAATGCACTATGGATATAAGACACTATTCTATTATGGTGCAGCCGACTCAACCCTATACTATCCAATACTAATACATTTATATACATTCGCAACAGCCGATAAAGCCTATGCAAAGAAGAGGTGGAGAAACCTACTCAACATGATTACTTGGGGATATAGGAAAGACATTGACGGAGATGGATTAATCGAACATATACTAGAAGAACCGGCAAAATACTTTTTTATAGATACGACATGGATGGACACAATATATAGAGGTATAAAACCCATAGAGATACAGGCCCTATGGGCGGCTGCCCTAGATAAAGCAGCCGAGTTAGCTGAGTTAAACGGTAAAATAGAATTGTCTAGAAAATGGAGGGAAATTAGTTCAAAAATAAAGAATAATATCATCAATGATTACTGGAATCCAAACACAGAATATTTCTATGATCGGATAACTGAAGATGGGTCCAAAGATGAATCTATTAGACCAAATGCATTAATAGCACTAATCCACCTAACCATACCTAGGGAGAAGGCCCTCAAATCATTAAAAAGACTAGAGCAACCCGATATGTTGACCGAGTGGGGATTGAGAACACTATCATCGAGAGACAGGAAATACAGTCCAGAAAAATATCATAACGGGATGGTTTGGCCACTAGTCACCGGTTGGCTCGCATTAGCCGAATATAAGTATGGCAGGATACAAAAGGGGCACGAACTCATAGAATTAATGGCTAGACAAATTATAAAAGAGGGTGGAATGTATGCAGAGGTATATAGAGGCGATAGAGAGAAACCCCAATATTCATGTATACTTCAGGCATGGTCAATAACACTATATATACAAGCATTACTGGAGGGAATGCTAGGCATCAATCTAGACGCAATAAATAAAAAGATAAAACTCTCACCCAAGCTACCCATTGAATGGAGTAAACTAAAAATAAATAGACTAAAAATGGGAGAGATACAATTAGATATTGAGATAGATAAAGAACTTGGTATAGCCATCATAGATAACCAAAGCAAAGAAACAATATCTCTAGAAATATATAGTAAAGAAAGGTTAATTAAACCAGGCAAAAATGAAATAAGGATCTGAAAACAGGGATAAATATCGGTTTATAGAGAAGAAAGAGCCTCAACCGAGTAACTAATAAGCCTCTCAACAACATTGAACCTCTTAACCTCATGATCTTCCTCCGCCCTAAGATCCCACTCATCCCCTACTAAATCCACAGCATAAAAAATCCCTCCGATATTAACCCCCCTATACTTTGCAATAGCAAATAATGCTGCAGCCTCCATATCCACACATATAGCACCCCTCTTAAGGAAAAAATCACGTTTATAGAATGTCTCCCTATATGGTGCATCAGTTGTCCATACACCCCCTACACGATACTTAACACCATATCTAGACAAGACGCTCATCAACACCCTATTAATCATCTTAGATGGATATGCATAGAAACTGGGTTCCAAATAATGGAAAGAAGTTCCTTCATCCCTAATTGCTCTACTCGGTATGATAAACTCCCACTTCCTTATATTCCGTAGAAGCACACCAACACCCCCAAAGAAGACAAAATATTTTCCTCCAAGAGCTATAGAACCCTCCAAAACCAAGCCAGCAGCCGGGGCCCCAATTCCCATATATCTAAACCCAATCCGTACACCCTTATAATCAAATACATATAATGGAGAGTCGGCCAACTCAATTACAGTTAAATCAAAATTATTACGTAATACATTGAGAGCATCAGTATACCTGAATGTCAATATATACCTATCGGGAAGAATGCTCCTATCAACCCCCAGCCTCCCCAAATTATACTCAACAAATATCGAGGGATCAGTAATACTAATATCCTTCGGACTCCCAATAAGTATCGGATATAAATTTTTCTTGGATTCCATAACAAAATTAATCAAATAAAAATTGAAATAAATAGTTATTTACACCAGCAAAAACACATAATTATTAACAAGTAATGCTACATAAGGAGTAAAACAAGTTAAAAACATAAAAATTTAACATAACATTTGACTAATATCTTTTTTATGAAGAATCTATATCAGACCCTAAAAACAATAGAGACTATAGCAAGACACCCACTATATTATCTAGTCGGAATAGCTAGGGAAAAACTTATATACCTATCCAATGAAGAAGAGGTTCTCGACCTATGGATAAGTAACCTAGATGGCGGGGAAAAGAGGAGAATAACCCATGGAGGAGTATTCGAGGTCGCCAAACCCCATAAGGAAGATAAGGTAGTCTTCTACACAAGAGACGTAACAAAAGGGAGGGAGAAACACAGGGTTTTCATGACTGAACTCGATGACGGAAAGGAAACACAGGCATTCGATATGGAGCCACTAAGAATATTTGGACTAGCAGTTAAAGATAACTTCATCATATACTCCGGCAGCACCGAGAAAGATATTGGACTATATTTAGCCCATCCAGGTGAGAAAGCCACAAAACTTCTAAGCACCGATAAATTCCTCTTCGTAACCGATACAGATAGCCGGATAACAGTTGGCTTCGGAAACCTACACGGAAACCCCAAATCATATGAAATATTTATATACAACCACTTAACCAATGAAGAAATAATATACACTCCGAAAGAAGGATCTGTAAATGAAATGCCAAAACTGTATAAAGATAAGGTATTATTCGCCTCAAACTTCGAGGGCAATAAGAAACTATACTTATATGACCCGAAGAAAGAAAGTATCGAGGAACCCAATCTAAAAGGAGACGACTATAAAAAACTTAAAATAACAGATTACATTGATTTCGGCGTAACCGATGATGAAAAGATATGGTTTATAGGACTATCGGAGGCCAGGGGATACGCTTACATAGACGGATTCAAAGTAAACCATCCTGAAGGGACGCCGGGTACACTAGATGTATACGGTGACTATATATACATGCATTTCTCAAGTTTAAAGCAGCCCCAATCAATCTATAGAATACATAAAGATAAATGGGAGAGAGTTATTGGAAAGGATCTACCCAAAGAAATTAGAGTAAATCTAGGGGAAGTAAAGACAATAAGATATAAATCCTATGATGGACTAGAGATACCATGCATTATATTCGAGGCTAATGCCCCAAAACCAGGTCCAACAATAATATTCGTCCACGGAGGCCCATGGTCCTACGTAGGAGATTACTGGAGGGCATTCATAACCTCACTCGTAGCCTCAGGCTTCCATATAGTGGCCCCGAACTTTAGGGGATCAACAGGCTATGGAGAAGAATTTAGGCTTCTAGATATCGGCGATCCAGGTGGAGGAGATCTAATGGATGTAATTTATGCAAGGAAATATGCAGTAGATAATGGATTAGCATCAAGGGTAGCCATAATGGGCTATAGCTATGGAGGATACATGACATTCCTAGCTACTACAAAGGAGCCGGACCTATGGGTATGCGGAGTAGCTGGAGCGGGAATAACCGACTGGGAAGAATCCTACAAATTAAGCGATGCAATATTCAGACAATTTATAAACATATTATTTGCTGGCAATATGAATAAATTAAAAGATAGATCACCAATAACCTATATAGAAAATCTAAAAGCACCACTCTGCATCATACATCCCCAAAACGATACCAGGACCCCACTAAAACCAGTCCTAGAATTCTGCAGAAAACTCCTAGATATGAATAGAACATTCGAACTACATGTACTACCAGACATTGGACACGTAATACTAAAAACTGACCAACTAATAAACGTATTATATCCAGCAATCACCTTCCTAAATAAACATCTAAAACAATAAAATTATAATAATTTATTTATTACATGGAATGACGGGCCCCGCACCAGGAAAAATCGCAATAGAAAAAACTAAAGTCATTTTATACAGAGATAAAGAAATAAAAGAATTAGATAATCCAACTATATACATACATCTAAAGGGATATTCATATGCAAAAGTGACACACCTAGACATAGAACACAGAGAATTAAATAACTTAATCAAGGGAAAAGGAGGATATTACAAGTTAAAGGGAATTCCC
>WAJV01000100.1 GCA_015523725.1 Candidatus Geothermarchaeota archaeon | reverse complement strand
GTGTATCGGTGACCCATTTTACAATTTTATACGTTCCTGGATCCAATTTAAAGGCACTAATTGAAAAATTTAGGACTACAATGGTTTCTCCCGGCTTAACTTTTTTAGTTATAATTGGCCAGGCATCAGGGTTTTTGTCACTATATATCCAGTTACCTCCATTTAGGGTATATAAGTAGATATCTATCCCGGTTTCGATTGTAGAACCTCTATTGTTAATTAATTTAAGTAAGAAATAATCATCTTGGCTGAATACTTTTTTGCCTATATCTAAATAGACCCCTTGACTCACTTGACTATTCGACTTTGGTACTGGATTGATTAATCCTGAGCTAAAGACATACATTATTGATAATCCCAATATAATTCCAATTAGAAATCCAGCTAAAACTCCTTTATTCATTTCAAGCAACCTTTTAGTATGTTTATCTTGCTTATAGTATATAAACTAAAGTATTTTTTTAATAGGTCTTTTAGAAAAAAAGTTTATATCTGTGTTAAAAAATCATTTTTTTATAATTATGGATAGTATTAAAAATTGATTTCAATTAGAAATATTTTAATAAATTATTGTTGAAATTGCGGTATTTATATTTTGTTTTTCCATCCGTACTTGAGATACTAACCTATATTAAATATTCACTTTTAAGGGTTCTGCTTATTCTATAAGTTTTAGTACGTTTATCGTTGTAACTCATGACTATCATTGCATTTATCTTATTTACTTATCTGTTTGCTAGTGTAATGATGTGTAGATATTGCATTTAATTTCCAAATATAGCTTTTGTATGTCATTGGTGGTGGGTTATATTTATTCGTTATTCTAAATTCAATAAATTAATAAACTGATTATGTCTATCTTTTTAGTGGTGTGTTGAGGAAGCTTTTAGTTATTTTTTCATTGGTATTGGTGTTTTATCCAGTAAATGTTAGTGCGTATAAACTTAGTGGATATTATTGGTCTTCTTGGAATTTAAGGCATCTTGGTTGGTGGGTATCTGATGACGCCTATTATAGAGATTATATAAGATTTATATTTAGGAGGGCCGCTGAGAGTTGGGAGAATTTGATTTCTAAAGGTTCGCCTAATTTCTATGAGGAGTCTTTCAGGCCCCATGAATATGCCTCGATCCTAATTTATACCTATAATTATAGTGATTCAGATACGTTGGCATATGTAAAGTTTACTACTTGGGGATCTAAACTTGTGATTGTTAGGATTTATATTAATATTGCACCGCTTGAGAAAGGTTATTATATTGATGATTACCATTTCCAAGCTGTATTGGCGCATGAGATTGGACATGTTCTTGGACTCGCCCATGAGTCTCGATATGGCCCGACTGTGTTGATGTATGGTAGCGATGGTTATTATGTTAAAGGTAGAATTTATATGCCTCAGGAAGATGATAGAAATGGTTTGATTGCATTGTATGGCTAGGTTCTCGATATTACTTACTAGAATGATTCTGGTGGGAACCTATTTATGTATGTAGCCATATAGCCTAGGACGGATACCTTGACCAATACTGGTAACACGACCTCTTTCACATATTTTGGTGTCTCACTTAGGCTAATATTGGATTCCTCCAGTAATTTTTTTGTGATTAGTTCAGTTAATTCGGTGTAGCTATAACCTTTCATTAATTTATTAATTATATATTCCTTCCAACTCTCTATAGTTTCTATATTATTATCTAGAAATTGATCGATATCCTTTTCTACTAGGCCATAGTGGGGGATTAGTATTCTGTTTAAATCTAGTCTCTTTAGTTTCTCTATTGATTTTACTACTGTTTTCACTGGGTAGAGTGGTGGGCTGGCTGGGGGAATTAATGCGTCGAAGCCTGGATAGTTGTTGCATACAGCGTCTCCAGTGAATAGTGTTTTGGTCTTCTCTTCATATATTGATATGTGGTCTCTTGTGTGTCCGGGTGTCTCCAATATTCTAAGGCTGAGTTCACCTAGTTTAATGACTTGATTATCTTCGACGATCAATAGGTTATTGGGGTCTATTTTTGATACTGAGCCGAAGTCTATTTTGAAATCGTCGCCGAAGACCATCTTGGCACCGTAGTACATTCTTAGTGGCCTAATGAGGTTTATTATGCCTGGTTCGGTTACAACTACTTTTGCTTTGTTTGCCTTTTTTAGTAGGTGTCCTGCTCCACCCATATGGTCTAGGTGGGTATGTGTTAATATGATGTATTTTAGTTTTTCTATATCTGCATCGATTTTATTCATTGTGTCTATAAGTTCTTGGGTTGACGCTCCGTATCCCGTATCTATTATAGCGTATTCGTCTCCACTTCTTAGGATATATGCTGCTATTGCTTTCTCGTATCCACCCCATTTTGTGTCTAAGATATATATGTATTCATCTATCCACATATGGTATCCCGCCTAAACATATACACTAAAAATTAATTAGTTTTTGGTCTATTATATTTATAGATTAAGATTAATTTATAAAAATTAGGTTTGAGGTATATAAAATGTATAGGTTCAGGTTCCATGGTAGGGGAGGTCAGGGTATAAAGACGGCTAGTAGAATATTTAGTACCGCCGCCTTCCTGGAAGGATTTTATGCACAGGATTTCCCTATGTATGGCCCTGAGAGGCGTGGGGCTCCTGTAGCCGCATATGTTCGTGTATCTCATGAACCGATCGTGATACGTGGTTATATAAATAAGCCTGATGTGGTAGTGGTTGGTGATGAGACATTATTATATGATCCGGTGGCTGATCCTCTTAGGGGGTTCGGTGGTGGTGTACTATTTGTTAATACTCCACTTAACCCAAATTTATCTGTAGATGGTGAAGTTGTGACACTTGATTTGACTGGCTTGGCATTGGAGCATATTGGTAGGAGTGGTGCTATTAGCGCTGGGGTTGGTGCAGTTGCCTGTAAGATCGCTGGTTTTAGTGAGTCTAGTATGGTTGATGCTGTTGTTAGGGAGTTGGAGGAGATTGGTCTACCGGATGAATTGATTGAGAAGAATGTGGTCGTGGCTAAGGAGTCTTATAGGGGGGTGCCATCCTTCGACTTGGATTCGTTGCCATCATTGAGTGAGTCGGATTTTCTGGAGACGGATATTGTTCATGTCAGGCTTGATGAGGGAGAGGTTGGCATAGCAACTATAGCGAACTTGGGTAATTCCGCTGTTAGGAAGACAGGTAATTGGAGGATATTGAAGCCGATTGTTGATTATAGTAAATGCACTGGATGTAAAATTTGTTTCGCCTATTGTCCCGATGTAAGTATTCATATGGGGGAGGATGGGAAGGCCCACATTGATTATGACCATTGTAAGGGGTGTCTCATCTGTTCCTCAGTCTGTCCATTTAAGGCAATTACTATGGTGAGGGAGGTGAAGGTGATGTGAGTAGTAATGGGGGAATGATGTTAACTGGTAATGCAGCGGCGGCTTGGGGTGCTAGGGTGTCTGATGTTGATTACATAGCTGCTTATCCTATTACTCCTCAAACTGAGATCGTTGAATTATTATCCAAATGGGTTTCATCGGGTGAGTTGAAGGCCAGGTTTGTTGAGTATGAATCCGAGCATTCCATGCTGGCAGGTGCTGGGGGCGCTGCTTTAGCGGGTGCTAGGGCTTTTACAGCTACATCGAGCCAGGGACTTGCATTTGCATTTGAGAATTTATATGCTGTTAGTGGTTGGAGGGCGCCGATGGTTATGGTTAATGTTTCTCGTGGCTTAGGTATGCCTATGACTCTCCAAGTAGATAATACTGATGTATTGTCTGTTAAGGATACTGGGTGGCTCCAGCTTCATGCTGAGACTTGCCAAGAGATTCTGGATTTCATTATATTGGCTTATAGATTGGGTGAGGATAGGAGGGTCTTGTTGCCTGTTATAGTTAATATGGATGGATTCTTCTTATCTTTCACTAGGGAGCCTGTTTATGTTCCTAGTGTTGAGGAGGTGCGTGAGTTCCTTCCTCCTTATGAGCCACCACATGGTATAGCTTTTAGTGAGAGGGAATTGGCTTATGCGCCTACGATAATATTGGGCCACTCATATACATACTTTAGGTATCAAATGCATCTCGCTGCTTTGAAGGCTAAAGAGGTTTTTTATGAGATTTCTAGAGATTTCGAGAAGATATTTGGTAGGAGTTATTCCCCTGTCGAGAAGTTTATGCTTGATGATGCCGAATACGCTATAGTGTCGATGAATTCCTTTACCTCCATAATTAAGGGTGCTGTTAAGAGGCTTAGGGAGGAGGGTCTATCTGTGGGTGTATTGAAGATAAATATGTTTAGGCCGTTTCCTGTGGAGGAGATAGCGGAGGCATTGAGGGGGAAGAAGGGAGTTGCGGTGTTTGAGTTGAATTTATCGACTGGTGGCGGTGGAATTATTTATCCGGAGTTGTTGAAGGCTCTTTATCACTTGGATGAGAGACCAAAGGTGGTTCTTGATTTTGTCGGTGGATTGGGTGGTAAGGAGCTTACGTATGGGGAGATTAGGTATATGGTTAGGAGGGTTATAGATGCTTATAGAGGTGGTGAGGTTAGTCCACATGCGACGCTATTATTTACGGAGGAGGATACTAGGAGGATGATTGCTGATATGGAGTTGGCGGGTAAGTCTTGGGGTGGTTTTTGATGAGTAGGTATAGGGGAGTTAAGGATATTCCTGAGGAGGAATACGTCGCCCCTGGATCGGCATTGTGTGCTGGTTGTGGGGCGGAAATTATTGCTAGGCATATGCTTAAGGTTTTGGGTAGGGATACTATTATGGTAAATGTGCCTGGTTGCTACGCCATATCGACATTATTTCCATATACAGCCGTCAAGGTTCCTTATGTATTCGCCGTATTTGGTTCTGGGGCTGCTGTTGCACAGGGAATTAGGGATGGATTAGATATTCTTAGGGAGAAGCGTGGAGTTAATAATGATAGGGTTAATTACAAGGTTGTTGTATATGTAGGTGATGGAGCTGCTTATGATATTGGTTTCCAATCCACTTCTGCGGCTATTCATAGAAATTTAGATTTCTATTTTGTCTGTTATGATAATGAGGCTTATGGTAATACTGGGTTCCAATTGTCTGGGGCAACTCCGTATGCCTCTATGACCTCTACTTCACCGCCTTTGGGTGATTCAGTTGGTAATGAGTATGGGAAGAAGGATATCTTCGAGATTTGGAGGGCTCATAGAGCTCCGTATGTGGCTACTATAAGCGTCTCACATGTAACTGATATGCTTAATAAGTTTGAGAAGGCTAAGGAGTTTAGGGGGCCAAAATTATTTGTTGCATTGAGTATTTGTCCAACCGGTTGGGGTGCTTCTCAGGAGGATACTGTACGTATAGCTAGGCTTGCTGTGGAAACCGGTATGTGGCCTTTAAAGGAGGCTGTGTATGGGGAGGTTAAGCATACATTTATCCCTAGGAGGCTTAAGCCTGTTGAGGAGTACTTGAAGACCCAGAGGCGTTTTAGGCATCTCTTCAAGCCGGTTAGGAGGGACGAAGAGATTAGTAGGATTCAGAGGGAAGTAGAGGAGTATTGGAGAAGGGTTTGGGAGAAAGAATTGAATAGATAATGTCAAATCAATAACTCGATTCAGTATTCTATTGGAACCTCAATAATATGTGGGCCGCTTGGCTTCAGGACCTTTAAAGTAATCTTACCTTTCTCTATTGAGTCCTCGACGGCTTTCCTCAATTCTCTCGGAGTCTTTAGGGGCTTACCCTCAGCCTCTAATATTATGTCGCCAATATTTAATCCAGTATAATATGCTGGTGATCCATATTGGACCCTAACTATTAGTAGGCCTTCATCTACTGGCAGTCCATACATCGTCTTTATCTGTGGATTTATTTGAAGTATATATACACCTATTCTTGGATGAATCGGCCTGCCATATTTGGCTAGCATTTTGAGGAATCTCTTTACTGAGTTGATTGGTATGGCGAAGCTGATTCCCTGTGCATAGGGTATCATTGCTGTGGTGACTCCTATTACCTCTCCCTCTAGGTTTATGAGTGGTCCTCCACTATTTCCAGGATTTATAGCTGCATCTGTTTGTATTAGATCCTCTAATATAATTCCTTCTCCCTCTATGTTTCTTCCTTTTGCACTTATAACACCCATGGTTACATTTGGTCCGGGGAGTCCTAATGGACTGCCAATGGCCAATACTATCTCCCCTATACTTATGTTGTCGGAGTCACCCAGCTTCAATGGTGTTGTATGACTATCTATCTTTAGTAGGGCTAGGTCTCTCATTGGATCCCTACTCACTACACTGGCTAGGAATTTCTCTCCCTTAGGTGTGATTATATCTACCTCAGCGTATCCTGCCACAACATGATTATTTGTTATTATGTATCCATCTGTGTTGATTATGAATCCGGAGCCCACTCCCCTTATGGGGACTGGTCTAAAGAAGTTGTCAACACTTAGTCTTGTTGTTACTATACTTACTACTCCATCCTTTATTCCATTTACTAGATCAACAATCTCCTTTGATAAATCGGATAACTTCAATCATCATCACCTTGTTTAGAGGGGTCATCATTGGAGTCAATCTTCATCCCTCCATCTGTACTTAAAGGATTAATCATCCCCCAATAAATAGATATGAAATATTCTGCTATATGTTAAATATAATTGGTTGTGGGATAACTTATTCACGGTTTTTTCTTAGACTTGTTTTATTAGGTCTGTCCACTTGAGTGTCTTCTCCCATGAGAGACCAAGCTTCTTTATAGTCTCTTCCTTGGGTATTCCATCCTCATTCCATCCATGGACCTCATAATACTTTGTTAATAATTCATTGTACTTTTCTATATCTAGCTTGGTTCCTTTAGGTACAGTTACGTTTTCAGCCTGAGTTCCCTCCCGGAACATTCTCTCAGGTGGATAGTCATCTTTTCTAGTGAAGCCCTCCCTAACATTGAACATCCTTTCTTGGGTATATATTCTCTCACCTATTTCATATAGTTGTTCTATAGAGAGTTCCAGTCCAGTCGCCAATTTAATTAGTTTTGTCCACTCCTCGAATGTTGGTGCATTGACTGATATGAACCTAGTCTGGAACTTACATAATCCAAGTGAGTCTACAACGGCGTATTCTAGTTCATGCCAATGTATCATTAGGTGTTTACCTTCATATGATGTGAATTCGTTACTTACCTCTCCTCCATATAGATTTCTCAGTAGTTCTCTTGGTAGGCCATATAGGTCGAGGGCTGGTCTACTCCTTAAGTGGTCCGCGCCTCTTGTTGATACTGACATTCCTAGTGAGAAGCTTGGTACAGGTCTATCATCACTCAATATCCATGACTGGCCTTTAGTCTGTATGGCGTAATATAACGTGTTCCTCCCTAATTTCATTGCCGCTCTCTTTATCCCCTCTGCTAATAGATCTCCAATACCTTTCCTAAAAGTTATTCTATGGATCATTTCATATAGGAAGTCTTCATCACCCCATCTAGGTTCCAGACCATCTAATGTGTTTTTATCAATTAACCCATTTTCATATAACTCTGTGATCCATGCTACTATACTTCCTATCTCCATAGAGTCTAATCCATATTTATTTGTTAGATATAATGCTTGATATACAGTTTCTAGACTGTTATTTCCTATGGTGAATCCAAATGCACCGATATGTCCATAATCTGGTCCTTCCCCAGTATGGGGATATTTTCCATCAACTAATCTATATCTCTTTCTACATCTGATTATGCAGCCGTAGCATCCTGACTGGCCATATTCGAATTTCTCCATGTTTTCCGGGTGGAGTGTGTCGAAGCCCTCTATATAATTTGTCTTCATATTTCTAAATCTTAATAGGCCCATTGGATATGTTCTAATCATCATTATGGGTGTTCCATATCTATTTAACGCCTTCCCCCATTTAGTAGACATTATTTTATCATTCAATTCTCTACAGTATTTATATAACTCCTTACTATTCTCCCATGTTAATGGTTCACCACCCCTGGCTACTATAGCTTTTATTTTCTTGCTTCCCAATACCGACCCCATGCCTGTCCTGGCGGCCGTTCCCTTCGTCCTAGACCTTATGCTCGCGAATCTAACTAGGTTTTCTCCCGCTGGCCCTATAACTAAAGTCTCTATGTCATCACCATATCTCTGTTTTAATACATCATAGGTTTGATAGACATCTAGTCCCCATAATTCTCGTCCATCATCTATCCTGACCTCACCGTCATCGATTAAGATTATACTGGGTTTGACGGCTTTTCCCTTTATTATTAAGTGATCTACACCGTTCTTCCTCATCTTGACGCCGAAGTGTTCTCCGATATTGCTGTCGCCTAAGGCGTTTGTAAGAGGGGATTTAGCCATTATACTGAATCTACCTGAACCTAGGCATGGAACTCCCGCTAGAAGGCCTACACCAATAATCAGTACGTTATCTGGTGATAATGGATCGACTCCTTTATCCAATAAATTGTATAGGTAGTATCCGTTAAGACCCCTTCCACCAAGGAATTTCCCCCTAAGGCTTCTGCTTATCTCCCTATAGACTATTTTATCTCGGTTTAAATCTATAAAGACAGTTTTATTATCCATCGGGAAAATCATGTTCTCAATTAATTAATTATATATTTTGAAATTAATTAATATAGATAAATAATAATCTCTAATCTGCTATGCCATATATATACTATTTTTATCTCTATTAATTTACTCTAGCTTTGCTCCACAGTTGAGGCAGTATTTCGAGTTCATTGGTAGATATTTTGCACCGCATTTTGGGCATGTTTTGAGGTATGGTCCATGTGGATAACGTGGATCGATTCCTTTAGCTATGTCGTTTCTAATCTCCTTCATTCTACGTGGTCTCTTTTCCTTGAATGCCCACATACCTTCACTCGGTTCTATTGAGCCTAGGTTTAGGGAGAACCATGCCCTTGCCTGTTCCCAGGTCAGTGACCACACTAGATCTCTCCACCAGTTTAGATGGACTTTATAGTACCATATGCTTGAGTGGGATAGGTCCATCATCTTATCTATATATTCTTTAACCTTTTTATCTAGATCCTCCTTCTTAACCACCTCGTTCACTAATCCCCAATTCTTAGCTGTCTCTGCATCTATCTCGGAGCTTAGCATAACTAGTTCAGCTGCTCTTTTTAGGCCTGCGTGTAGGGGGAGCCATTGGGATAATCCGCCTACTGAAGTCATTCCTACTCGTGGCCCTGGAGATATGAATTTGGCGTAATCAACTGATATAGCTAGGTCGCTTGCGCATACGAATTCAAGCCCTCCACCTGCAACTGCGCCATTTATTCTCGCTATAACTGGTTTCCCAACGTGGAGGATCATCTCCATGAATCTTCCATAGTAGAGTCCCCATTTCCAGAAATCAATGGATTTAACGGTGTATTGTTCACTGTATTCGTGGACGTTTCCTCCTGTGCAGAAGAATCTATCTCCTTCACCGGTTAGTACGATGAATTGTATTTTGTCGTCGTTCATTGCTTTCTCGAATGCATCTATTAGTTCT
Source organism: Candidatus Geothermarchaeota archaeon (assembly GCA_015523725.1). Lineage (GTDB taxonomy): Archaea > Thermoproteota > Nitrososphaeria > Geothermarchaeales > JDFR-13 > WAMZ01. The sequence continues at coordinate 3,788 of WAJV01000100.1, read as the reverse complement.
TTCAGTGTTTCTAGTGTATATGAGTTTCCTTCGTGTGGTCTATTGAAGGATATGTATGCTGTTTTATCGTACCATTCATCATTATATATGATATCCTTATACATGTTTACACCCTAAATACATTTGTTAGTATTATTTATAGTTCCCCGGATTTAAATAATATTTATAAATATTATTCTAGTTTTGTGGATAGAATCTAATTTATATAGATATTTCTAGAGAGGTGTTTAGTGTGGGTAGGTTAGATGGTAAGGTTGCTATTGTAACTGGTGCAGGTAGGGGTATTGGTAAGGAGATTGCGTTGACTCTTGCAAATGAGGGGGCTGCCGTCACTGTTGTAGATATTGATGAGGATAGTGGTTCGAGGGTTGTTGAAGAGATTGTGTCGGCTGGTGGGAGGGCAATATTTGTGAAGACAGACGTCACTAAGTACGATGAGGTTAAGGATATGGTTAGTAGGACATTGGAGGAGTTTGGGGGTGTTGATATACTTGTTAATAATGCGGCTGTATGGAATATAAAACTATTTAAAGATACTGTTCCTAGTGATTGGATGAGGGAGATAAATATTAATGTTGTCGGGGTTCTCAACTGTATTCATAATGTATTGCCCCATATGATTGAAAAGAAGGGGGGTAGGATTGTTAATATAGCTAGTGATGCAGGTAGGATTGGGGAGCCGTGGCTAGCAACCTATTCTGGGACAAAGGGTTATGTAATCTCTCTTAGTAAGGCTTTGGCTAAGGAGTTGGGTAGATATAATATTACTGTTAATTGTGTCTCACCCGGTGTTACTAAGACGCCTGGTGCCCAGAAATTCATTGAGAGTGTTGGTGAGGAGAAGCTAGTAAAGGCCTATCCTTTAAGGAGATTGGCTGAGCCTAAGGATATTGCTAACGCCGTTCTCTTCTTTGTCCTCGATGAGAGTAATTATATTACTGGACAGGTTCTTAGTGTTAGTGGTGGCTATGTGGTAGGATGACTATATATATGTATCGGCTCCAAACGATTTAATATCTATTTTTTATTTAATCTTTTTGGGATGATGAGACGACGGTTGGGTGATTGATGATCGGGCATAGAGTCTCTGACCCCATTAAGACATTATTTTAAATATAGTCTTCTATCCTATATTCATGGGTTAATGGCCTTAGACCTTTTCCTTTTCCTCTCTTAATATTTACTATTAGTGTGATTCCAGATAGGAGGGATGCTGTTAATCCACTTGATAATGGTCCATGCATCGTCAGTATAATAGGTATATTCATGAGAGCAGCTCTATATACCATATCAGATGATACCCTCCCACTCGTTATCAATATGGATTTGTCTACTTTTATACCTTCCCTAATTACTTTTCCGAGGAGCTTCAAAATTGATATGTGTCGGCTAACATCTAGAGACATTATTTTATCCCCGGTTTCGAGGTATATTGCCGATGTATGCATTGCTAGGCCTCTCCTAATATTATCAGTGGATTTGTTAAAGTCTCTATATATTTCGATGATCTCACTCCATTTAACTCTATAACCATTATCCTTGACAAATTTATTTATCTCTTTTATTGAGAGGCATTCATCATATATTACGCTCTTAATCTCTCTATCTATTGCCGCATCGACGTAAATCTTTGATCCTGAGATATTAATATTCTTTATATCTGATAATTTGTTTACTATTCTGTCGGTTATTAGCATTCCGATTATTGCGTCTTGAATATTTTCTGGTGTTAGGTAGATAGTTGTATAATAATTATTATTAATGTATACATCCAGTTTTGTATCGATTGCTACAGGTATATCTTTATAGTCGGTTGCTGATTTATCCATGGTCTCCCGCATCTTTACCATATAATTACTTGCATTTTAATCGTTTATAGGTTAATATTTAATTATTTGGTTTAATCTATATATCAAGGGACTGGTTTATCTTCATCTAGAAGGTTGTCATTGATGATTGAGTCTAGTTTAGTTTATAGCGATGAGGATTTAAGTGTTTATAGGATAGAGGTGGATATCCCTATTAAGGCTTTGAAGAGGATAAACTGCTATTATCTTAGGTCCGGGGATGATTCTTTACTAATTGATACTGGGATGGGTATTGAGTCGGTTAAGAAGTATATTGATGGTGAATTCGGTGGTGTAAATAGAGTGTTTGCAACTCATTTTCATATTGATCATGTGGGTGGGGCGCCTGAGTTCTTGGAGGATGGTGTTGAGGTGATAATGAGTAAGGGTGATATAGGAGATATTATTAAGCTAAGGGAGGATCCAGATAAATATATTAATTATATTAAGGGGATTCATTTGGAGAATGGAGTTCCACCTGACTTAGTTGAGAAGATGTTTGCTAGGCATCCGGGTTGGTGGAGGCTTGTTGATTCACCTAATATGGAGGATATTATTGGGTTAGCAGATGGTGATTTAATTAAGTTGGGTAGTCATGAATTAAGGGTTGTTGTTACACCTGGACATACGCCGAGTCATGCATGTCTATATTTAGAGGATAAGGGCCTTATGTTCGTTGGTGATCATGTTTTGAGTGATATTACTCCTAATATCCCCCTGATAAGATGGGATCTAAACCCACTGAGGGATTTCTTAAATAGCTTGAGGAAGGTTGATAAATTGGGTCCTAAGATACTTTATCCAGCGCATAGATCTATTATAAGAGATCCTCATAAGCGTATTCATGAGCTTCTTCAACACCACGATAATAGGCTGAGGGAAGTTACAAGTATACTGGGTGATGGTTTATTAACAGCATATGAAGTTGCATCTAGAATGACTTGGGATGTTAAGTTCAAGGATTGGAGTGAGTTCCCTCCTTCTCAGAAATATTTCGCTGTGGCTGAGGCTCTCTCTCATTTAAAGTATTTACTGGAGGAGGGCGTTGTATATAGGGTGGAGAGGAACGGTGTATACTACTATGGACTTAATAAATGATTCTTAGTCAATCAAGATAATATTTAAGTTCTTTAGGTCTCTTATAATTTTCTCCAATGATTCTTTGCTCGGAACCTCGATGGTTATTTTTAACATGGTATACCAGGCTGGTGAATTTATATCCATTCTATCATGTAAGACTTCTAATATATTTCCTCTATGTCTGGCTATGATAGATGTAATTTTAGCTAATGTTCCTGGCACATCGGGTACATACATCCTCAGACTCATTATCCTGCCTGATCTTGAAAGCCCCCTTAATAATATTCTATATATGGCTGTTAGGTCTATATTTCCACCGGATAGGAGTAGCAATGTCTTCATTTTATTTAGATTTAATTTGTTTGACAATACTGTTGCGACTGTTGTTGCACCCGCTCCCTCCACAACGACTTTCCCTCTCTCAAGTAAGTAGTATACGGCCTCGGCTATCTCCGCTTCCGTGACTGTCACTATGTCGTCTACAAATTCCTTAGTTATTTTAAAGGTTAATTTACCTGGCTTCTTAGTCGCCAATCCATCGGCTATCGTGGGCTTAACTTGCACCTCTATGGGTTTTCCCCGTCGGATTGATTCACGCATCTTCGGCGCGTTCTCCGGCTCCACTCCGTATATCTTGATTTTTGGATTGGTTTTCTTCATATAGATTGCTATTCCTGATATGAGTCCACCTCCTCCAATTGGGATAACCATCGCATCTAATTCTTTTAGCTGTTGAACCAATTCATATCCTATGGTTCCTTGGCCGGTGATTACATCTGGGTCATCGAATGGATGGATGAAGTAATAATTCTTTGTTTTAGCTATTTCTAGCGCCTTCTTCTCCGCATCATCATATAAGTC
>WAJV01000099.1 GCA_015523725.1 Candidatus Geothermarchaeota archaeon | reverse complement strand
CAACAAGGATATGATAAAATCGTAACATTACAAATTAGGTTACTAGATAGCAAAATTGAATTATATTATAAAAAAGCTAAAAACGATTACCTAAAAATATTAGATATAAAGTCAGCTAGAGATATAGCAGTATTAGAGTACCACTCGCGGGATTATAGAAGAAACCCCATCATGCATCTAAGCTTAACATCTATGGATAGAGAGCAAGAACTCAGTGATTTGCTCAAATTACTCGATGTAGATAAATTTCCTTTCATTAAAAAATTAAAAGATATCAATATGTATACGAAGTATACAACATTAATTTAACTCAAAAAGACAAATTGATAATAGACAGATTCTTAGACCAAACATATAAACATTTCTATAAACAAAGAGACGCTGCCAATATGGAGCGAGAAAGACTTGGTTTAGAGATAGCTAAAAGATTCCTTAAGCACCAAGGTTTTGAGAGAATCGTTGAACATCCAAAGAATTTAACTAAGTCCCGGTTTGGCATAGACATGTTGGCTGTAAAAGATGGAGAAACGTATTTATTTGAAGTAAAAGCAACTGAGCCTTCATACTTAGGATTTGCATTAAAAAGAGCGCCATTCGAAATCAGTAAACAATCTACTAATGCTAAATATAGAAAAGAGATTGAGAAAATACATCCGCCAGTCAAATATATAGGAGCTATTGTGGTAACCTATCACTATTCATGGAGATATTTAAATAGATACCAGCTATATTTTTGGGTGAATAGGTATGGAAAAAGAGAAAATTATTGATATTCTACTATTTCTCGGCCAATTTATTGATAGAGCAAGGAATAAAAGTACTTTCTCTTCAAAATTGAGGATGTCAATATCCCATCCCTTTGAGGAGAATGTTTTATGGTCAATATATGATTCTGCATCAGGGGTAAACCAAGATATTAGGATCAAGCCTGTACAAGCTGTATGGGAGACAATGGATAACATTCTAATTGTTAGGGACTACTTCATAAACTTCACACACAACATAGAATACTACTACAACACATACATAGATGAAAAATATGATGATTACGACTGGAGAAACAAAGAATTCTACAGAAAAATGAAAGAAAAATATCCAGAAGCATTCGGAGAGTATGAAGACCGTGTGGAAAAAGCACGGGAAATATCTAAAAAATATGGAATAAATATTGAGCCTCTAATCAATGAGGAAGGCGATGCATGCCTAACAATAAGAACAGACACGAAAAACATGAGTTGGAAACAAAAAATAAGAAAAATATTCGAGGTGGAAGAGGTCTTCATAATGCTATATAGTGAACTACTAGACATACCTAAAGAAAAATTCATAGCAAAATGGAATAGTCAAGATACAGACAACCTTTTGAAACTACATAGATACACCCTACACATCACAAAAGAACTACCCAAACAAGCCCAAATCACATACCTACAATATACAAACAACTCAGGGAAAGAAATCGGAAACGTCGACATAAAAATCAGACACCCAAGAAAAGAACTATATATCCAAGCATTCCTAACACTAACAGAAGAACCCAAACAAAACACCCTAACACTAGACCTATACCCCAAAGAAAAAGCAAAACCCCTAATACCAAAAGAAACCACACTAAACATCAAGGAATACAAAGAAACCATCCACATAAACCTAAAAAACCTAGACGAAAAACAACTACTACAAAAAACAATAGAAACACTCACACAACTAACAACCAACAAATAATACCATCCCAGAGAAGAGAGAACTAGAAACGGAGACCAATCAGACAACAACCTTCTACGCCATCATCCCCAAGGAATATATCTAAATAGAAAACAGCTACACTATTAGTGAAAATGAATATAGACAAAGAATATGCATTTAAAATACTAACATTATTTGGAAAATTAATAGATAGATGGAGTTGTGGAAGCTCCATATCCCCATACTTGACACTAACAATTAGACCGCTTCTCGACCCAGATACAATATGGTTAATCACAGACACAACCGACATAATAAACTATAACATCCTTATAAAACCAGTAAAAGCCATATACCTAGAAGAAAACTACAACCTAGGTATACGCGACTACATAATAGACATAGAATCCAAGATCAAAGGATAAATTCAAGACTCAATGGACAGACTATAAATACGGATGGAACAAACTACTAAAAATATACCACTACCTAGAAGAAATATTAAAACACATTCCCCCAAAAGCAACCATAAAAAACCTATACCTAGATAATACATCATATTTAAGCTCCGAAACAATCAGAATACAAATAAAAATACCCCCCACAACATCAACCGAAATATATTTAGAATTCACAACCCCAAACAAAAACAATAACCTCCACATCCAAATAACAGACCCCAAAAACTTCAACACCATACTCAAAAAACTAAAAAACCACAACCCAAATACATACAGAAAAAAACTAATACAAATATCCAAGAAAGGATCACCAGACCACGAACTAATAACCACAACACAAGAAATCCTAAACCAAATACAAGAAACAAACAACCACTAAACACACCCAAACAAAACCAAATTTTAAAAAACACAAGAAAACAATTAATAAATAATAATTTTAATGGGGCCGCCGGCCGGACTCGAACCAGCGACCTCCCGGTCTCCGCTTTTTGTAAAATTTCAAATCCACAGCCGGGCGCTCTGCCAGCTGAGCTACGGCGGCCATATTCATTAATTGTTATTCTTTTCTTGTTTATTAATTTTTTTGGTTTGTGGTTTGTTGTTTGGTTGTTATTGTTTTGTGTGTGGGATTGGTTGGTCGTTCTTTGGTTTTTCTGGTTGTGTGGGTTTGTTTGTGGTTTTGGGGTGTTTTTTGGAGGCGCTATATTGTTTATTGGGTTATTGGATTATTGGTGTGTATTTTTCTATGGGTGGATTTGATGTTTCCACTGGTGTTTTGGGTGGATATACTCTGTTGGATTATCTATAGTTAACTCTGCAGTCTGTCTCTATGGTTTATAAGCTAGCCAGACGATTCTCCTTATTCCGCTCCTCATAGTATTGTATAGTGATAGTTTTTCTGGTGATATTTGTCTGAAGCTTCTGCTCCAGAATGTGTATAGTATTTTGAATCCTGTTTCTATAAGTATGTTTTTTAGGTTTTCTGGTGGATATATGGTTATCGTCATCTTTAATTCATCTACTTCGGTTAACTTATTGTAGTTATTGCTAATTTTATATAGTCTTGCTTTATATTGGAAACGATGTTTTTCCGTTTCTTTTAACTCAGTTAATTCTATGTACTTATCTCCATGTATTGATGCATTAATCATTGGGGACCAGTAGCTTGGATAGTCAATTATTAGTATTCCTTTCTTGGTTAGTGCTTTATAGAAGTTTTGTAGAACGATTTTATTCTCCTCGTTAGTGAAGTATCCGAAGGATGTATACCAATTTAATATAACGTCGAACTCATTGTTGTATGGTAAGCTGCGCATATCCATTACATTATAGTGATCCTTATAAGCATTATATCGTTCTAGACAATCTTGGATAAGCTCCTCCTCGGCATCCACACCATAAACATCGAATCCATATTCTCTTAGGTATTTGTGGTGCCTCCCTATTCCACATGGTATATCAAGAATCTTTATGTATCTTTTACCAATCCTCCTCCCGGCTAAATCAATTAATGAGTGGATATAATGTGCTTCCAATAAATTCTCTTCCTCTGGAATATCTAGGTGCCATAAGTATTTTTTATAACCCATATATTAATAATTGTCTTTGTTTAAGTTATAGGCATTACTTTATTATTGGCTAGTCTTTATATTTATTTCTCCTGTGTTTAATATGATTGGATCCACTTCACTAATGCTATTTATTTATTATAATGTTTATTTGAGTTGGTGTGAGTGTTTCCAGATTTATTGAGCCTATCCATTCCAGCGTCTCAGTCTCATTTATATTACTCTGTATTGGATGAATAGTTATTGTTAGAGATACTTTTGTCAAGGTTCCTGTTGGTATGGGAGTAGCTACTATGAGGGCTTTACCACCAGGCTCCAGTATATAGCTCCTGTTTAATATTGTTGTATCCGGCACCTCTACCACGACATTGTTTATAGTTACTATGACTCTATTTACCTCCACCTCAATATCCGGGGCATTCATTACCTTCGGTGAATATTTTATATAGAGTAGTAGAGTTGCATACTCTTCACCAGCCGGTAGGTTAGTGGATTGTAACCTATTTGCAAGTGGTGCTGGTGATGTGGCGGGGGAGCCATAATCCTCAGCCTTCTCTATACGATATTGCGGACTTAGTCTACTATATATTTGGCTAGTGAAGAGTAATAGGGCTATAGCGATTGCGACACCTAACGCTATACTCATATAATATTGTTTGGACACAATTATCAGCTCCTTCCATACAATAAATCCATATGACTTAATATAATTCTATGTTTTTGAACAGGTATACTCATATTTTTATACGCCTCCAACTCCTGATGGCTTCAGCCACTCCATATATTGAGGCGGTCAATGATATTGATATCGTTATATACCAGTATAATTCATATGGCCTGGGGAAAATTAGGCTATATATTAATATGGTTATGAAGAATGCTGCATAGAAGACGAACTTAGGGATTATATTTGTCCCCCATAGTATATAGTCTCTAAGGAAATCTATCCTAATATTCTTAACTAGATAATATTCACCATATTTTTTGTATAATAATCCATTCCTAACGAGTTTATCTAGATGATAATATGCGTGGCTAGGGGTCTTCATATCAAGGGCCCTCATCACTTCACGGACCCCTACCCTATCCCTCCCAGAACGTAATATATATAGATAAACCTTGAGGGTAGTCCCCCTTAAATCCTCTCCACCCATCCCAAATATTCAGAATACACCAAAGAATATATATTTGATATGTATTGTAGGAGTGTTCAAAACTCTAGAGTAATATGATTTATTGATGTATCTATCTTATGGTGAATAATTTTGAGTTGGAAAGGGGCAATAATATTTGTACTGATCGGGTTAATATCGATTGGCCTAGCTACTGGGATATACCTTAATGTAAACACTCGATTTAATGGAGGAAGCTATATCGATATTAGGAGATTCGGTGGATACCTAGATCTACAGAATTATATTAGCTTAAGCACATTATCTGGAAATTATCTCCCGTTCTACTATGGAGGATTCATTAGAGAGGCCGGCTACCCGGTTCCATTAGCAGCGGAGTCGAAGACACTAGCCGCATCAGCTGAACCAGGTGTAGACTATAGTATAACGAATGTACAGGTTGAGGGTATAGATGAAGCTGACTATGTTAAGACAGATGGGAAATACATATATTTCAAGAATGGAAGTAATGTCATTATAGCGAAAGCATATCCACCTGAGGAGCATAGAATCCTATCTCTGATTACCCTAACTAATAGAACTATAAAAGGATTATACTTATATGGAGATAAGCTGATTATATTAGGTGTCGAGGGAGGCTATATACATATACTTGAGTATGTAGCAGAGAAAACGATTCCAGCAACCAAGACCGAGAATTCGGTGAGACCGGCTATATATCCTCCACCCAAGCCAAAGCCACCGACATCAACTATATATATTTATGACGTAAGTAATCCATCCAATCCAAGTCTAATACATTATATAAATATAACTGGCACACTATTCCAATCCCGACTAATGAAGAACATTCTATACCTAATTATTCGAGAATATACACTAGGTGAGAATAATACAGTCATATTACCGAGCTACACAATAGATGGAGAAAATACAACAGTCTCACCAGAAGACATATATTATCTAACTGGATTACATGAATATGGATACCAATATACAATCATATTCTCCATAGACCTAGATACATGGAGGCACTCCACAACCACTATTCTCAGCGGCTCAACAAGCACAATATACATGTCATATACAAACATGTATCTAGCCCAACCAATATTTACAAGCAATGTCTATAAGGGTGCATTCTTAGAAGAGAGTCTACAGAAGACTGCAGTGATTAAAATAGGTATCGATGGCTTAACCACGACACCGAAAAACATAGCGGTAGTAGATGGATATATTAATGAACAATTCCAGATGGATGAATACAAGGGATATCTAAGGGTATCAACCCATGTTATGAAAGCATTTAGATCCAACGATGTATATCGTGTAGAGACATATACAAACATATATGTTTTAAATAGTAATATGGAGATAGTGGGATCAGTAACTGGTTTAGGTAAATCAGAGCAATTATACGCAACTAGATTTATGGGTGACTACGCGTACCTAGTCACATTCCGAAGAATAGATCCACTATTCGTCATCGACCTAAGTACACCAGAGGAGCCGAGGGTAGTCGGGGAACTAAAGATACCTGGATTCAGCGACATGCTCCAGCCAATCGGTAAAAACATGTTAATAGGAATAGGTTATATCAGGATAAAAGGTATAAATAAATTAAAGATTAGTCTATTCAACGTCACCAATCCCGAGGAACCAATCGAGATCAGTAACATAACCCTAGGCAACTGGAGTAATAGCGAAGCAACCTACAACCATAAAGCAATAATGATAACCCCATTAAACGGAGTATTTGGAATACCGATAACCACATATGAAACAACGACAATAACCATAAATAAATCAGGCATACCTACGACAATAACCACACAAATACCCATCTACAAATACATAGTCCTAAACGCAAGCGGCGGTGAACTAAAGATACTGAAAGAAATAGATATAAAAAACCTAAACAAACATAAAACAGACCAATCTATTGACCATATATGGATATGGATAGAATACATAAGGGGAATATACATTAAAAACTATATTTACATAGTCTCACCACAAGGAATATACATAGAGAAACTACAGTGAAAACAAAAAACCATAAATAAAAATATATTAAAGCCCCGGCCGGGAGTCGAACCCGGGACCTCCGCCTCCCCGGCGCCGGTTACCAGGGCGGCGCTCCACCAGGCTGAGCTACCGGGGCTTTTTTATAATTTATTGAATATGGGTTACGGATTTATATTTGTTTTTGCTGTGTATCGGTTGTCGTATTAGTGTATTAATGTTTTTTGTTTATTGGTCTTTCTTCAATTAATTGTTTCTTAGCTATTTTTCGTTCTAGTTATTGTTTGTTAACCACATATAGGGGGAGGCTTTTATTTAATTATTATTATGTTTGTCTCCATTACCTTAGGTGTATGGAATGGTGGCTGAGGCGGTTATTCCAGCTGCTGGATATGGTACGCGTGTATCACCAGCTAGTAGAGCGATTCCCAAGGAATTATTTCCAGTCCCCGTCTTAGTGGAGGGGGGCGGTATATACCTAGTCCCTGCGTTGCAGCTTATTATTCATAGATTATATGATATCGGTGTTAGGCGGTTCTATATAGTTGCCAATAATTATAAAATAGATTTTTATAGGGGTTTTCTAAAACCAGATGTGGATTATTTAAACACTCTACTTGATTCCGGGAAAAAATTTGAGGCGAAGTTATTAGATGAATTATATAAGATTCTCGATAATATAGAGATTAACTATATTCTGCAGGATCCTCCCAGGGGAGTTGGTGACGCAATATTTAGATGTATGAAGTATATTTCAGAGCCATTCATGATTCATATGGGGGATGACTTCCTAGTAGGGCCGATAAATGAATACAGAAAATTAGTTAAGTATTTTGATGAGTATGGGGCCGATGCAGCCATACTGGTTAAGAAGGTTGATGACCCAAGACAATATGGTGTTGTCGAGGGAGACGAGGAGAATGATATTATCTATGTAAGGAAGATAATTGAGAAACCCGCTGTAGCTAAACCAATGTATAGTATCCTAGGCATCTACACAATAAAACCCATTATCTTCAAATTTATGGATATGTTATATAAAAGAGGTGAGTGGGAACTAACTGATGCTGTCCAAGAGATGGTTAACCAAGGATATAAAGTAATAGGTGTAAAGACAAGCCTAGATTCTATACGTATAGATATCGGGAGGGTCGATAGCTATATAGAAGTATTCAATAACCCGATAAGATTAGAATATGTATGGAATATATAAAAATGAGCGCCGGGAGTGGGATTCGAACCCACGCGGGCCAGATGACCCACGGGCTATCTAGACAAGGGGCTCCAGGCCCGCGCCTTATCCACTCGGCCATCCCGGCTACTGTTTCTGTTATTCATATTTTTTGGTTATGGTATTTAAGTCTAAATACAGTGATACGTCCATAGAATAGGGCGTAGGTTAATTATAATTCTAATTTATTTAGTCCTATATCTAGAAGAGGAGATGGGGGTATACACTAATCCTAATTGAATTTATGTAATTATAGAGAATCATATACTTAGTATATGATTTTATATCATCTGGTCCCGCTACTTAGTGGGTTCAACATAGTTTATAATTAATTCATGTAAGTATCTCTTTATCTCAGTTAATTGGTTCATTGGATCTTTAAATACCTTACCATTTATAATTACTGTTAGACTCGATGGAAGCCTATATCTAATCGCATAAAAAAATCCTTTTAATGAATCCGCACTTATAATTTTAATATCTAGATATGGTAGGTAGGTGGATAGATTACTCAGGAATATGCTTAGAATATCTTGATTATAACGAATATTCACTGGATATTCATCCAGCCACACCCTAGGATCTTTATCACATTCATAGAAATAATCTGATGGGCAGCATGGTGCACATGTAGAGAAGTTGGTTGGGAATAATCCATATATGACTAACTCAATTCTATTCATACCATAAAATATTTTATTAGAAAATATATTTATCCAGTTTTTTTCCACATAGGTGGATAGAGACCCTTTTCCATAACGACCCTCTCAGTAGTTGCAACTACCCCCCTCTCAACACCCGATAGATCATCGGCGTCATACTGGGAGACGGCGAAAGCAACCAATTCACCTTTCTTAGTCAGTATTCCTACACGCCTAAGCTTCTTAACATCATCGGTATAGGCTAATACTCCAGGCGCCTTAAGCTGCGCACCATATATTATCGATGCTACAGCAGAGTCTTTAATCACGAAGAAAGGATACATTTTCAAAATATATTCAAGTGGAACTATGGATTTACGCATTAGACTAAAGTCGCCGGTCTCACGCCATAGATAAATTGCTGAGGATAATTCATAAAGCGATACTAAATACTCATCTTCAGTAAATGGCCCCGCCCTAGTCCTCCTCAACTCAGTCATATGGGCACCTACCCCCAATACCAAACCCATATCATGAACATATTTCCTAACATAGAACCCCGATTCACACTCAACCCTAAATAATACATCCCTACCCTCTACATCCAATATCTCTGATGAATAGACAGCTCTAGTCCGAATCCTCCTCCGTACAGAACTCCTAACAGGCGGTTTCTGATAAATCCTCCCCCTAAATAATTTAAATACCTTATTTAACTCATCAAGGTCCACATCACCATGGAGATGCATAACACCCACATACTCCTTCGACGCCCCCACTATATACCTCATAACAACCGTCGACCTCTCAATACCAACTGGTAGAACACCTGTGACCATGGGGTCAAGGGTTCCACCATGGCCAGTCTTGGAAACACCGAGTAACCTCTTTACCCAAGTAGATACTTGATGACTCGTGGGGCCAGGTGGTTTATCTAGATTTACTATCCCATATCGAATATAGAGCTCCTCGGGCCTCCTCCAGGGATTAAACCCGAAGCCCATATCCTCCTCATCATCGACAACATAAAGATTCCTATCCCCAATAATCCATTGAAGATCATTAATGAAGCTATTCATCTCCAACCGACCTTAGATACCCATCGATAATTGCATACACAATCGATGCAACCGCCTCAATTGAATAGGGATGAGTGGAGACAATGAAATCATATATACTTAAATCATTCAAGTCAATATTATAATACTTCTTAAACCTACGTATTTCCGACTCCTCCCTAGCAATAGTCTCCCTATAAACCTCCTTATATCCTCTAGACTCCCTATCAGCAATCCTCCTAATCCTAACCTCCATAGGGGCGTGGAACCAGATCTTGATATGAGCAATCTCCCTAAGCATCCAACCCGATAATAAAGCATCGGCAATAATCCCTCCCTCCCTAGCAAGCCTCTTCAACCTATCATCAATAGCATAATCTATATCGGGTTTAGACTCAGCTAACCTAGATAATTCCTCCAAGGATAACCCCATATCCCTAGCCAGATTCCTAAATATCATACCACTAGATACATATCGTAAACCATATTTATCAGCAACCATCTTAGCTATAGTCGTCTTACCAGTTCCATGGAACCCTGATAAAGCAATGACTAGATCCGATTTATTAATCTCACCCACCCCCTAAACAAAACAATACAATACCTATTTGGAAAACATAAATAACTTAATTATTTATATAAGGGTATTAAACCAGTCACTAGGATGATTATCTATATATAAAAGGCAAAGGCCCTATAAATCAGGTATCAACAACTTCCTTAAAACTATGCCTAGCCAGATGGAGGCGATAATATACCAGCCGAAGAAGTCTAAAGCTATTCCATAAAAGGGTATTGGAATAGGGGATAATACGAATCTACCTAGGGAACCATAAAACTGTTGTAAAACCCACCATAAAACCCAGAATAAGATAAATGTAATAGCCAGCGGCTTAAAGGTGCTGAAATTTAATTGCATCTCCATCTTCTTAATGCTCTCAAGCTTCTTCTCAAGCTTCTTAATCTGCCTCTCATCCTTACTCCTCAAAGCCTTCATATATTCTCTACGAATCCCGTCTACAAACTTCTTCTTCTCAATATAATCAGGTGTATAAACCCAGTACTTATTTAATAAAGTAGACACGAGATTCATTACAAAAGCAGAAAATGTTATTACAACCATTGCTATTACAGGGTTACTTATATCCAATATCGACCACCAACCTTGATAAAATCTTATACAACTCCTTGGCAGCGTCCTCAGCCCTACCCTCATGATTCTGGATATATGCTACTGGACAACTAGTGTATATAGATAAAGTAGCCGCCAACATTCTATTATACTCAATATCCATCCTTAAAGACTCCTCATCAGCCACATCCCTATATCTAGAAGTATCACTCATCCTCCGCTTAAGTATCTCATTAGGATCCGCCTCAACCACAACAATCTGAGCTACATTCAAAAAATCCAAGTTATTTATCGATAAACCAGGCCACTTACCCCTAGGAGTCGATATAAATAAATGGGTGTCAACGAGTAGAATATCATACTTATTAGATAACTCCGATATCTTCTTAGCCGCCTCCCTCTGAAGCTGTAATTGCTGAGAAACCTTTAGACGCCTCATTTCGTCACGATGGGAGACAAGCCCCATATCCAAAGCAGCCTCAAGCATGACGGTCCCATAATTAACAAGCCCCACTCTAATACCTTCTTCACGAAGCATATTAATAGCTAAATCGACTACGGTGGTTTTACCCACCCCTGGCAAACCAGATACTATCACTACTCCACCCATAAAACTACACCTTAATAAGCCTATGTAATGCGGGATACATTTCCTCAATCTGCTCTCTCATAAGCAACTGGTAATACTGCATTAATATATCTACCATAAGTAGGATGCCCATCCCACCTCCAAATACTCCTAATATTTGTGAGATACCCGCTATGACACCTACGAAGAAACCTCCGATAACGGTTACAACTGGTATATATTTATTTAATATTATGCTGATTGAGTAGGCACGCCTCCTAAAACCAGGTATCTGCATACCAGAATCAATCAATTGTTGGGAGACTTTCTCAGGAGATAGGCCGCCGACCTCAACCCAGACAACCGCGAAGACTATACCCATCACAATCATCATCACTATGAAGGTTAATGCCCTTAGTGGATCCGCTATCGCATCAAAATAGCTCTGTGGAGGCATTAAGTAATACATCAAGCCACCTGTAACAGTTTTATTCTCCATCTGAATAATCAAGTTAAAGAATGGGTCGGAATTACTTGGATTGAAGGTGGCCCACAGAATCTGAGACATCATCTGCATATCAGTTAATAATGTAAAAGCCAAGATTATTGGTATATTAGATACATAAAGTAGTTTAATAGGATATACACTTCTAATACCCCTATATCTAGCCATTGATATAGGTATCTCAATCCTAATACCCTCAGCATATAATATTATAAATATAGTTGCTAGAGTGGCTAGGAAACCAACGATACTCGGCCTATTAAACGGCCTAATTAATGAGGACATCCAATCCCCAGAGAATCCCTTAACAACTAGGAATGGAACAAGGCCATATGGAACCTGAGAATCATTCTCTTTAATTATAAGTGTACTAAAAAGGTTTGTAAATATTCGCCTGGCCACACCCACAGCGATAAATAAACTTATTCCACTACCGATACCCCAACCCTTCTGAACCAACTCATCCAACAACATAAGAATTATGGTTGCTACAACCAACTGAGTGAATATAACTGATATAACTGGAAAAGTGAAGTTAGTCGGGGGAATATATCCCGCTATTATAAATGCACCCGCCTCAATAATCGTTACGATAACGGTTAAGAATTTAGTTGCAGCTGTGAACACAGCCCTATCATCTGGATCAGAGAAATCAAACCTTATGATGTCTGCCCCAGCCAGCAACTGCATGATAAGTCCGGCAGTGACTATCGGCCCTATTCCAAGCTCAAGTAGAGAACCCTTACTAGACGCGAATATTATTCTAGCATATTTAAATGGATCTTGGGCACCCTTAGCAACACCATATAGAGGAATGGTTCCCATAACAAGATATAATACCAATACAATACCAGTCCATATAAACTTATCACGTAGAGAAACTTTCTTTATAGGTTTCTTTACCTCAGGCAATATATACGCGATCTGACGGAAAAACTCTTTAACAACCATCCCGACTCTCCCACAACCTACTTAACTAAAACTACTTCACCCCCAGCCTCAGAAACCTTCTTAATAGCCTTCTCACTAGCCTCCTTAACCAATATTTTCAAGGGCCTACTTAACTTACCCTTTCCAACCAATTTATCAAAACCCAATTTATCTAAGTCAAGCACACCATCCACAACCTTATCAAAAAAATTCTCTAAATCACCAACATTAATAATCTTCTTATCAGGATATCTAGAGACAAAACCATGTCTCCCAAAATGATCCCTATCATACTTCAATACATAGAACCATTTATGCTTCTTAAACCCAGCTCTACCAAATCCCCCCCTACCACCACTCTTTCTATGCTGGCCAATCTGCCCCCATCCATGATACCTACTTCCCCTATACCACCTAGTCTTCCTCTTACTATGAGGCATAGCTAATCCACCAATATACAATAAACACCTAATCTAAACTATAATAAACTATTATTTAAAGCATTTTCTGAATTAAATCGGATATATCATCTCTAAACCCTAATTCTCCACCCGCCTGAACCAGCTTCTTAATAGAATGCTTAAATCCACCCCTAGGCGGGTGTAAACGAAATACTGGTTTAACATTCTTTAAATCAGTTAGCTTAACCTCGCCCTTAGCTAATTTATCAGCCAACTCATCCAGACTCATTGAAAACTCCTTCTTTACATAATCCTCAGTTAGAGGCTTATTACCCACGATCCTACCCCTCTTCAACAACATCTCTTTAACAATATCTTTATCTGCAGGACCATATGCTATAAAATCTTTAGCCTTAAACAACATGCCTCGATAAGCAGGTGTATCAGGGACTATAGTTGCATGAAACTTCTTATGTAGCCTAAGTCTTTTTAGGGTTTCTCTAACATCATATCTAACGTCTGGAATCCCCCTAATTCTAACAACTATATAGGCCATAAGGATCACCCAGTCCACATATCTCTAGACATGACTTTATATGTATTTCTCAATGCATCATAAGTAGCCATAGCGAATGAGATGGGTGTCCTAGTCTCACCGAAGGCTATTGCCCATACATCCTCAACACCAGCCAACTCCAACACTATCTTCGCAGTATCACCAGCTACAATACCTAATCCTCTTGGAGCGGGTTTTAAATAGACTTCTACACTCCCCCAAGTACCCCTACTTCCTATCTTTAGAGAATGTGTTGTACCACATCCACACTCCCAACTACCACAGCCCCTCCTAACTGGAGCTATATTTAACAAAGCCTTATTTAATGCCTTCTGGATAGCTTGTGGAACCTGCTTCGCCTTCCCAGTCCCCACACCAACTAAGCCATCCCTATTACCGACAGCCACTAAAGCCCTAAACTTACTCCTTCTACCTGCGTCAGTCATCTTTTGAACAAACCTTATCTCGAGAACCTCATACTCTAGATTAGGGACTAAAGCCCGAATAACCTCAGGCTCCTTAACCACAATATTATTAGCAAATATTTCATGTATAGAAGTTATCTTCCCCTCCTTAACCAATTTACCGACCCTAGTCTTAGGCTCCCAATCCTCAGGAACAGGCTCAACACTCTTAGGCATTATTATCACCCACCAATAACGTCCTCAATTCATCAAACCTCTTAGGTATTTCAACGGGATCAAACCCAATAGCTAAATATTTAGAGAACCTAACTCTATATAAATCTGGATCACTCTCCTTTAGCCTTTTAGCATACTCAGCTATATGTACCCCCCTAATCCTAGACTCATCCACCAAAGCCTCCTCCCCCATTGGAATATCTAATCCAGCGTCTCTAGCGCCCATCGCCGCTGCAAATGGGATTGATGCCCTTTTTGTAAACGCATACCCTAAATTAATAACTGCCTTCTTAATACCCATTTCTAAAGCCTTCTTACCTGCGATTAAACCAGTTAAATAAGCGGCTGGAATATTCTTCAATCCATACCAACCATATTTCTTATATAATACTTTAGATGATACTGTGAAAAGGGTTTTATCTCCACCTATCTCAGGAACCGCTAAAGATACAGTTATATATCTATTGCTCCTCCTCACAATAAAGAATGGTAGGCCGCTCTTCAGTAATTTATATCTCAACCTATAATCAGTCCTAAATTCACGTTTCCTCCTAAATGGAACCATGTATTTAGGACCCTTGGCACCCGGCATAGTAATCACATCCTAAGTTTCTCTCTAATATATGCTTTTAAATGAGCCTTAGACCTAAACATACCTCCCTTAACCAACATATAAAGCTTCCGATATTCCTTAGGAGTTATCCTACCTTTATCCCTCAACATCCTAATGAATCTCCTCTGAGCACGCACCCTCATTATCCATAGACGTTTCTTCGGCATCCTAGCAGTCTTCTTACCCTTCCTACTCCCAGGTCCCCTACGCTTCCTAGGCTCCCTACGCTGCTGCCCCTCTACAGGCAGTATCTTTATATACCCCTTCCTCATTAAGATACGGATATCTTCCCTAGTATCTATATCAACCAACTCATCTAAATGCTCTGGATCAAACCAGACCCTATCTACTCCTACACCAACCATCCTAGCCACAAGTTTTTTCTTAAGCTTCACATTTATCATTCCAATCACACCCTTCTATTTAAAACCCTAATACCCATCATATCAGCATATTTAATTATTTCAAGCCTCTTCCTCCTACCAACTGATGAAGCTATTCTAATTGCCTGCCGAGCGGGGTCGGTAACAAGCCTCTTGACATCCTTAACATTATAGACTAATACCTCAATGAATCCAGAGGGATGCCTCCCCCTGATCAATTTGGGCATTCTATAACCAATTCTAGGGGATTTCGGATAACCCTTTTTATGAAGCCTCATCTTACTATCTTTTCCCCTAGGCCGCCTCCAACTCTCCTTAATCCTCACATATCTCCAACTCTCTTGCCTAATGAACCTAGGCATCTTAGGCCTCAAAACCTCATACTTAAGCTTCAATAACCTCTCTTCCTCCTCAGTTAAGACAGGCTTCCTAGGCATCTACATCCCCTCCCCCTTATAATATAGATAAATACCATCTAGAAAGACCCTCGGATCCTTGTTCTTAATCTTAGTTGCATGATAAATATTTGCAGCGGTCTGCCCTACAGCGTCTTTATCCACACCTTTAATAATTATATCTGTATCACCACCACTCTTAACAACCTCAACCTTGACACCCGGCAATATCTTAGCATATCTATTACCCCGCTCACCAGCAAAATTCTTTATAACTACTTTATCCCCCTCTACAGATACTTGCATAGGGAAATGTATATAATATACCCTCATTTTATATGTGAAGCCCTTCTCCACACCTATGAACATGTTCCTAATCCGGTTTTTAATCGTATTAATTAATGCATAACCCTTCTTCCCCTTCTGATACACAACCACTTTTACTTTAGAGTCTTCCTTACTTAATAATACTGGCACACCCTCAAAACTCTTAACTACACTACCCAACTTACCGCTTACCCTAATTGTATATTCATTAATTAACTCAACATCAATACCTTCAGGAATCACTAATTCATCCTCAAATATTCTCTGTGACGCCATACCAATCACCTCAATAGACATATGCCAATAATACACCTCCTAAACCCTCATTAATACATTCTTCATGAGTCTTAATGCCTTTAGAAGTAGATATAATTAATAAACCTACATCCCTGGCAGGCAAATATCTCTTGGCGAAACTCAGGATCTCATCCTTCTTAACTGGATACCTAGGCCTAACCGCCCCACAATTATTAATTCTACCTATTAATTCAACTCTAATTTTATTACCACGCCCATCCTCAATAACTTCTATCTCACCGATATATCCATGCTTCTGTAGAACCTTCAATACATTAATCGCTAGTTTCGAGGCTGGATAAACCACCACATATTTCTTACGAACCATCTCCGCATTTTTTATAGCCGACATTAAATTACTAAGAATATCTAGTTGAACCATATCTAAACACCTCACATATATTTCTTGAACCCCATCTCATGCGCGACCTCCCTAAAACATCTCCGGCAAAGCATTATCCCCCTCGCCTGTATAACGGCGACATGGGTTCCGCAACGCATACATCTACGGCTCCCCTTCCCGAATCTACGCTCTTTTTTAAGTGGTTTAGCCACACTACTCCACCTCCACACCAAACGTTTCCTTAACAAATTTTATCGCCTCTTCCCTCGATACCCTAGCTCTCTTACCTAGTCTAGACCGTCTATATCTACGCACCTTAACTCTATAACCTGGTTTTGTTAAATGCACCGTCACATCCATCCCAAATATACCGACCTCAGGATCATATTTAGTTCCTGGAAGTTGGAGATGCTCCTGTATACCAAAAGAAAAATTCCCATATTCATCGAACGAAGATGACTTTAATTTATTATCCACTGCTTCCAAAGCCTTCTTGAGAAATGCTATTGCCTTATCCTTCCGCAGTGTCACCATAACCGATGTGGGGCGTTTCCTAACTATCCCGAAGGCCCTAATAGTTTTCTTAGCCTTTCTAAAAACAGGTTTCTGCCCAGTTAAAGACTCCAGCAGCCTAGCTGCCTTTTGAAGTCTATCCCAATCATTCCCAATCGACATATGTACTACTACTTTTTCAATCCGCACCCTATCCATCACATTCTTTTCAACTTTCTCGGCCTCTAAACTACTCATGATCTAAACACCGATTAACCACATATTTATATCGATATAGCCGGCTCATCCCTCCCGATTGGAAACACATATTCAAATATAGTTTCATATATATTTGAATCAACTTGTATAGCGACATTCTTCGGCTTCAGTGGATGGGGCTTCCATATATTAACTATTTTACCCGCTACACCCCTCTTCCTACCCCATACAACGAGGGCATAAGTATTCTTCTCCATTCTAAAAGTATCTACAACCACTTTCTTAACGAAATCATATAAGATTGTATCCCCCGGCTTCAATACATATAGATCACTATCTTTCTCCACCAAGAAGTTACGTCCATCATGAGTTGTCAACTGAATCTTAGCTCCCTTAACCATAACCTTATTCTTTATCCTCAGAGGCTTAAGCGCCACTTCTTCACCCTCAATTTTCTTTGGCTTTAAGTATCCCACGGTATCAGGTAAGATTCTGTAGAACTCCTTACTAGGAACAAGCTCAACTACATCCATTAACCCCACTGGATATCTATACTCCCTAATAACCTTTCCATCAATCTTTAGATAACCCTTTCTAAGAATATATTTCACCTCCCGTAGGTTCCTAGCTACACCAAGTACATCACGTAATAATACGGCCACTGGTATAGATGAATCAGCCGGATGCGGACCTGGAACTGTCTTAACAGCCCATTTAAATACTTTCCTAGGAATTTTATATGTCCTAGGGGCTGCAAGCCTCTTTAACCTCCTCGATCCTCCCTTTTTAGCCACTTACACCACCTTCCTCACTCAATTTAGACTCTAGTTTTCTACGCCTCCATTGATCAGATAAATCCAGGTCAATAATCATTAGATTAGAGTAGTGGATAGGAATAGGGATTTTATCTCCTCTTGCATTCTCCCTAACAACATTCTCCACAAATACCTTATAATTCTTTCTATCAACCTTCGTTACCTTCCCCTCAATACCTCTATTATCTCCCCTCAAGATCCTCACCTTGTCACCCACCCTGATCGGGATAGATCTAACACCGTATTTATCCCTCAATTCAGGCGATAGATGCACCGACATTATTTTACCTCTTCTATGTAAAGGAGCATTAAAGAGTCTCTTCCTCTGTTTAGATGGTTTTTTAGACACCATGAACCTTCACCCCGTATTTATATGATTAATGGAGCCATATTAGCTATCCTTGGCCAGAGATCAGCTGCCTCCCTAGACACCGGCCCCTTAATCTCAGTTCCCATGGGATTACCATCGGCTGTTATCAATACAGCTGCATTGTCCTCAAACATGATCCTCACTCCATCAGGTCTCCTAATGGGGAAACGTTGCCTAATTAGCACAGCATCAAGCACCTTCTTCCTCAATTTATATGGCCCTTGATAAACAGTTATCTTAATATGGTCACCTACACATGCAGCCGGCCTCCTCTTAAGCCTACCCTTATAACCAACTACTTGTATAATCTTCAATTTCCTTGCACCAGTATTATCAGCACAATTTATTATAGATCCTACTGGAACCGCCCTCGTAATCTTAGGCCTCCTAAATAACACCTCTCCACCAATTATCCTAGGCATCTACACCACCTTTCCTAGGGGGATTACTAATATTATATACAACAACGAATGAAATCGTTTTACTAATAGGCCTGGTTTCACCGGCCACAACCCGATCGCCCTCCTTAACTTGGATACATGGAGGAATATAAACACTTATCTTCGACCTTCTACGTTCATACCTCTGATACTTCTTATTATAATGAAGATATTCTCTTAATAATACGCCTGCCTTATTCATCTTCCTAGAGACTATTACACCCTCCAATAAGATGCCCCTAACTTTCAAATGCCCATGATAGGGACAATTCTTATCATTACACTCATTATCTGGGAGTGGATAACCTAAACCAGGATCCCTAACCAATTTCAATCACCCTCCTAAATATATCACCAACCAATTCATCACCCTTCAAAATCAATCTATCACCAGCTCTAATCACCTTGAATATACACCCTTTCTTTCCCACCCTCCTCAATCCCTCATCACTCTTAATAACCAATGTATTTCTAGTCTCATCAACCACCTTACCTCTAATACCTATATAGTTCCTATTCGATGACTCAATAATCTCGACATAATAACCTATTAATGTACCAAAAATGATTTTACGATTCATATCTTTATCCCCCTCTCCCTTAAAATGGTTAATATTCTAGCCCTAGTTCTTTTCAAAACCCTTATTCTACCCGGTTTCTCTATAGCACCACCAGACTTAATGGTTCTCATTAATTTAAATATCTCAGAATTAACTTGATTCAATATGTCTATCAACTCCTCATTATTTTTAGACCTTAATTCATCAACCTCCTTCACCTTCACCCACCTCCTTAGACTCCTCACTACCCTCCTGCTCAGACTGAGCCAAGTAATCTTGTAATGAAACAGGCATTATACTTACCTTTACACCAATTATACCCATCTTTGTTAATACGGGTCTCTTTGCTATCCTAACCAGCCTCTCCGCATATTCACCGCTCTTCAACACCACTCCTGAAGTGAATTTTTCATAAGCCGATCTAACAGTTCTTAACTTACCACTAATCACGATCTCTACACCAGCGGCGCCAGCATCACGAATAACCCTCATAGCCCAGAATGCAACCCTTCTATACCTAATGCCTCTTAAAAGCTGCCGCTCTATCTGCCAAGCCATTATCTCCGGATCCAACTCAGGCTCCTCAACCTCATATACATGAACCTTCACATTCTCTAAACCGAATTCCCGCTCAATATCTTCAGAAAGCCTCTTTATCCTAGCTCCTCTCCTACCTATAACCAATCCAGGTCGAAGAACCTTTATTATTATTTTAGTCCCTAATCCACCGGTGGGGGAGGTAACCATCTGCATATCTGAGAAACCAGCTATATTGAGCCTCTCCTTAAGCCACTCCTTCACCAATAGAGAGCCCCTATTCTTACTAATAAAATGCCTAACCTTAGACACATCCCTCTCCCAACTCATATTCACACCTCCTCAGCAACAATCTCTACATGTGTAAGTGTATCGAAGAAGGGTGAAGATCTACCGAATGCCCTAGGAATATATTTCTTTATCTTACGCCCCCTCAAAGCCACACAATGTATTATCCTTAATCTAGAAGGGTCCAATCCCTTGAAATCAGCATTATTCTCCAAATTATCCAATAATCTTAGGAAAAACTTAGCCGCCTTAACAGGATACCTGCCACTATGCCATTTATTTAATCCCCTTCTATGAGGAACTTTTTTATTATACCTCTTGAAAGGAACAGGCCTCCTCATATTAACAACATCCTCTAAAAACCTCCTTGCATCTTCAAGCATCTTCCCCCTAATCTCCCTAGCAATCTCAACAGCATGTTTGGGGGATATAGAAACTTCTCTCAAACTTGCTTTAACCATCTTCTCATCATCATATGTTCCACTATAACTATATCGCCAAGTCGGCATCGTCCACACCTACCATTATGCTATATTCCTATTCCATCAACACCTTTATAAGCATATATCGAATAAACCCTAGATATAAGTGAGTATTATAAATTGTTACATAGTCTCATTAGGTATAAAGACTAAAAAATAATTTACTATACTAATTATAGAGGATATTAATAAAACACTATTTTTTATCCGACTCTCCACCCAAATCCTCTTTATCAAAGTATGTGTGTTGAATTCTTTTCAACTCCCCCAAAACCCATTTTAATGCAGTAATTATCTTAGTATTATCAAAAGGCATTAATGTCTTCCCACATTTCTCACACCTAAACATTATATCCGCAGCCTCAGCAAAAGTATATCTCTCATGCCCCTTGGTTCCACACCAATAGAATATATTTTGTGACTCATACTCAATCTTCTCCTCAATCCTCTCAATAATGCGGCGATATAATCCAAGTATAATTCCATCTACTTGATCCAAGGGGAGAACCCAATAGAAAGTGATCCAGCCAGTCTCACTAACACTTTTCCTAGATATAATTAATCCCTCTGAGGATAATACCCAAATTACTTTTCTAACCTCCCCCTCAGGGACACCTAAATACTCTGATATCTGGGTGTCGGTGGCCTCACCCAATTCACCCAAAACCTCAATAATCTTCCTACCTAACTCACCGCCAAATACCTCGGCTAACTGCGATAAAACATATACGCCTGAAGCGTGTAACTCATCCTCATTACCAAGTTCATCCATTTATAACTCCCCTAAATATACAAAGGTTCACCTAATTCTTATCAATTTTTTATCCCTACTAGATGGAATGATTCTATA
The DNA here is from genome assembly GCA_015523725.1 of Candidatus Geothermarchaeota archaeon. GTDB lineage: Archaea > Thermoproteota > Nitrososphaeria > Geothermarchaeales > JDFR-13 > WAMZ01. The sequence continues at coordinate 7,286 of WAJV01000099.1, read as the reverse complement.
GGCTCCCCCACTAAATTCATGAGTAAACTCTAGTCCATCCAACACCCTATCTAAAAATACAGCTATTGCCGCTATCTCTGAGTGAGGTTGATTAGTAATACTTACATTATAGTCAACTATTTCATAATAGACCCTGGGAACTTTTTCAGAACCCACTATTAATAAAATTCTTTCCTTTCTACGCAACTCATCCAATAAATGAGTTAATGGAATGCCATACATTGTTAGGTGAATGGCTGTCCCACCCTCTTTCCTCCAATTCGATACAAATTTTACTGGATCATCTATATATATGACTTGGAAATCCCCTCCGAACCGTTCATTAACCTCTCTTATTTTATTCTCAATACTCGGGTCTCTATCTCCAGAATAATACATCTTCTTAGCGCAAAAAGCCCTTCCAACAAGTGCAAGGTGAGTTGTTACTCTCTTGTCCCTAACGATTCTATGGGATAGTCTTAATATCGATATCTCCAAAAATTCTTCCACCCCTCTCCAAAACATACTTCTTTATACCCTCATAACTTGATTTATCTATACTACATTTAATCCTTATCCCCGATGGATAATATATGGGCGTTACATCATTAGAGTATTTCTTCAAAAAATTTATTACCTCATAGACACCGTCTCCATATGGTAAATAGATATTGATTTTAACTTCATCACCCAGATACATTCTAATCTTATTAATTAATTCATCGATACCCCAACCATATATCGATGATACAAATACAACATCATCAACCCTCTCCGATAATAAGGAATAAATGGGTTTTAGAGCTTCCCTATTATTAACCAAATCGATTTTATTCCCTACTGCAATTATACTCCCCCTATAATTAAGCTTATCCAATATCTCTAGAGATGTTAGAAACTTCTTTCTAATAGTATCATAATCCTCTGAGACATCAATAACCAATAGAACCAGGTCTGAAAATTTGATCTCCTCCAAAGTAGAGTAGAATGCCATTACCATGAATGGAGGCAAGTCGGATATAAAGCCGATCGTATCGACTAAATAACATTTCCAAGGCCCAATTAAAATTGTTGAGAACTTGGTTGAGAGAGTTGTAAATGGCTCCGGTCCCGTCGGAGAAGACGCACCGCTTATTGCGTTAAATAACGTCGTCTTACCCGAAGAATAATATCCAGTTATTGATATGGTTTTATAGCCTCTCTTACCCCTGCTGATTCTATGAAGATCCCTTCTCCTACGCTCCTCCATCAATTTCCTCTTTATACTCTGAATATTCCTCTTTATTTCATCATAGTAGAGATCAACTTCATACTCACCCAATCCACTAGTGATTCCGGTCTGCTCCCCCATCCTCCTCAGCCTAACCCTCTCCCTCGCCCTAGCCAGTTCATACTGCAGTGACGCCAACTTTATCTGTAGATCAGCCTCTTTGGAGGGGGAGTGCTTCCTAAATATTTCAAGAATTATCTCCACCCTATCTTTAGGCTCTACACCCAATTCCTTAGCAATATTAAATAAGTGTTTAGGCTTCAACTGAGTGTCAAATATAACGTCATGGGCTCCACACTCATCCATCAGCCTCTTAATCTCACCAATCTTCTCTCTACTAACCCCATATGACGTAAATCTACGTAAATATACTATACCACATAAAATGTAACCCGCCTCCTTCACCAATACAAGGAATTCATTCATAGAATCCTTGTTATATATGACTCCCACTGCTTTTTTACCCATAACAATTATTCACCATCCACCCTCTTCAATAGATCTCCCAAGGTAACCCCCGACACATCCTCCTCAGGGGACTCAAGGGGATAATACTCTTCCTCAACTCTCTTAATAATCTTAATATTCAATGCCTTCTCAATCCTCCTAGCCAAATCTATAGATGGAGGTATCAAATTATTCTCAATCTTTTTTAAATAACTTAGTTTAATCCCAAGTCTCTTAGCCAACTGCTCCTGAGTCAAACCCATCCCCTCCCTAGCCCTCTTTATCAAGACCCCGTAATCCTCAACCAACTCCTCAATATCCCCTGAAAATAATGACCCTAGACCCCGCTTCTTAACAACCTTAGTAATAGGTTTATTCCTATGAATTACTTGATGCGATGATTTTTTCCTCGGCGGGACACTCCCCTTCCTAACCCTAATCAAACCATACTTCTCAATACACTCCTCACACGCAAACCCTCTACTACCCTTATAAACAACTTCAAACACTAAATCTACTTCCGAGCCACAGACCTCACATATCAATCTCTAAGCACCATAATTTAAATATATTATCCATATTAGAAAAAATAGATATTTATTTTATTTCTGTTACGTGAATAAATTTTATTTGGATCGGTGAGAATAGGGAATGAGGTTCTCAAACAGAGAATTAAGGCGCATGATGAAGAGAATGGGGCTTACAATGGAACAACTCGATGGAGTTAGTCACGTAGATATAGTTCTAGAAAACGGTGATATAATTAGAGTTAAGAATCCAGTGGTTGCTAAGGTAAAGGTATCTGGACAAACAACTTATCAAATAACCGGTGAGGAGGAGGTTATTGAGGCCGAGGAGGAGATTGATATATCTGATGAAGATATAGAGATAGTGGCACAAAGCACTGGAGTAGATAAGGAAATGGCGAGAAAAGCATTACAATTAACTGGTGGAGATATAGCGCAGGCAATAGCTTTACTAAAAGAATCTAACCTATAACCCTTATAAATGACCCACGTAACCCACCAAATCGACTCAGCAAAAACCTAAGATCATGAACATCAACTGGCTCCAACTCCTTATAGGGATAGCTAATATCGAGAAAACTATCACTAAACAAATCGATATATTTACCTACCTCAGGCAAATCAGTATATAAATATGGATAAACAGATATATTATTGCCACTAAGCTCCTCACTAATATCTCTAATCAATTCAACTACATCCACCATATATTTATCAACTAAGTGCCTCAAGACGATAAATAAGGATATATGAGCAGAATCGCCCAAGCCAAATAGTCTCCTCAGCTCCCCAACATAATTCCCAATAGACTGTATAAATATTCTTGACCTAAGCTTCTCAAGAATCCATTTACTTAGTCTAGATATATCTATAAATAATTTAGATACATTATAAATACATTCACCCCCAACCGCTTCAATAGGGACACCGAAACCCTCATGATCAATGACTCTCTTTAGGCCCCCAGACATAAAAATATAAGTATCAACACCATTCCTCGAGTCATTTATAATCATATTTAATAATAAATCATCCTTAACCAAATCCTTCACATCACCATGGATAATATATCTCCTTATATTACCTCGATTACCCCTGACCAATGAATATCCAGAATCAAGATAGTCTCGATAGGCGATATTTAATGTAATGTCACTATACATTGAAATATTCTTTAATGAACTACTCTCAGAATAATACACTACATTTATAATTTCAGTGTATGGAGATAGATTCTTGCAGAAGACATTAAATGGCTTTAAGGATGGAACTCGTAACTCATCTAGGCCTAGGATGGATTCAGAAAATAGATGTAATATACTTGGGTGAAAACTATGCTCAAGAACCTTCCTCTTCAAGGCTAAGTATAGATACCCTCTATCGAAACTCTCTATAAACAATGTCCGTCTAGAAACTTCTCTAAAAGCAGTCTGTAACTGGTTCTTAACTAAGTAATGGGCTACAAGGAGAATCAGATCTTCCCGATATAAGGGGCCATTTAGACCCAAGTCACTAAGAACCTCATTAATTAGATTGGAATTAACATATGGTCCTAAAAACCTCTTAAGAGGCTCAACATACACATCTAAATCAATGGACCCATCCACATCGAATACACTCTTATCGGCAAGTGAATATTCAGTTAGCAATGAAAATAACTTCTTCCCCTTCTTACTAATCATATATCTTCCTCTACCGACCTTACGAACTAAATGCATCCTCAAAAACTTATTAATATAGTTATATGCTTTACCCCTACCACACTTAAACATCGAGATTAAATCTATAGGCTTAACCACTTCATTATCTACAAATACCTTAAGGAACCGGATAAATTCATCATCTAAAAAAGCTTCCAATCCCTTAAAGATATTTTCCTCAACCATACTCCTCAACAAACAAAGATTCATAGGTATAACTATTTTATTCTACTGTATCCAGAAACAAATGCTACATTAAATACAGCCAATAATCTATGTCCATTAAGACTATCTATTAAACATAACAGATAAACTGAGAGACAATAACCCAATTAGAATCATTCTGATCTAAATTATACTTTCAATACCATGCTGATTTTTAATTATGTATCTAATTGTTTTTTGTGGACAGGCAGGAGGAAGGGGGGAATTGGATTAGAGAAACGGTAGTAATGATAATTGTTATTTCGATCATGCGGCATCTAATAAGTTTGTCTCAACATCATATATATAATAACAGGATAAATATCTCTAAGTAAAGCAAAATATGCTAACCTACAAAAATGTGTAATTATAATGAGACATATAAAGCCTAAGTCATTCTATTATTTATGACTATAGATAAAATAAATAATTATGAATACAAGGATCCTCTACCCACTAATATCGTGGATAGCGATATTTATATCGGTTTTTCTGATACCTTTGTTAGGTTCGTTTATGCGTCTATTTAATTTAACCCCACTAACTTATCCCAATGGAACTTTATTATTTCTGATTATTGAATGGTCTGCCTTCCTCATACTAGTAGTATTCGGAAAGATTTTCAAAAATTATTTATTATTTGTTGTAAGTGACATTAACTTTACCTATTCACTTCACGACACTTGGATCGGCATACTCGGTTTTATAGTAGGTTTAGGTGTATTTACAGTTTCATCACCCTTGTTAAAGGTTCTTGGATTAGCAACGACTTCCATAGGAATATATAAATTGTCATTAATTCCCCTAAGTATTAGGATATTGATCGTATTTACGGCTGGTGTAACTGAGGAATTTTTGTATAGAGGCTATTCCATCGAATACTTATATAGATATACTAATGATATTAAAATTGCTGCCTTAATACCTACAACTATATTTATATTAATGCATCTATTGACATGGGGTTTAGGAGGAACCATCCAGATTGGATTATGGACACTAGTAATCCTTACTCTATATCTAAAGAGGAGGAACCTATATCCATGTATACTTATGCACATCCTAAATGACGCATTTGCATTTATATTGCTTCCAATATTTAGGTTATAAGGGTCAAGACCCGCCTTTATATATTAAGAAACCATATTGCAATAATTAATTACAATTCATAACGCATTGTCTAGGTATGTTTAATGTTATTCCTATACGCTATTGGATTTATATATTTTTGTTTAATAATGTTCATTATTCTTGCAAAAGCCTATTAAGAATGATTATTTGATATTTTTTTAAATTAATTTTCCATAAGATTGACATATGAGAAAAATTAATAATTAAATCCGATGATTATTTTGATTTAGAGTTGAATTATATGGGTATTATTGAGGTCTATGATTTAAGGAAAAAATTAGATGGTAAACTAATATTGGATGGGGTCTCGTTTAAGGTTAATGAGGGGGATGCATTTTGTCTTCTTGGTCCAAATGGAGCGGGTAAGACTACTACTATTAGGGTTTTGATGGGTCTATATAAACCGGATGGGGGCAGTGCATCGATTAAAGGTCTCGATATAACCAAGCATAGTTATGAGATAAAGAGGTTCATTGGGTATCTGCCGGAGAACCCATCCCTTTATGAAAGACTCAGTGTATACCGTAATCTAGAATTTTACGGTAAATTATATGATATTAATGAATCGATTTTACATGATAGGATAACAAAGCTAGTTGCTTTACTGGGGCTTAAGGATAAGTTATATGAAAAGGTGGGTAGACTCTCGAAGGGGCTTAGGCAGAGGGTTGCTTTAGCTAGGGCTTTAATTAATAATCCAGAAATACTTATTCTTGACCAGCCAACATCGGATTTAGATCCTAGTATGGCACATACAATTAGGAATTTTATAAGGATCTTAAATAGAGAACATGGATTGACTATTCTTGTATGTACACATAATCTTATGGAGGCTGAGGATTTATGCTGGAAGGCTGCTCTTATAAATAATGGAAGGATAATTGATTCTGGATTTATTGAGGACTTAAAGAATAAATTAGTTAGAAAACATAAGTTTCAAATTACATTATTCGATTCATTCAATAAATATAAACCAGTATTAGAAGACATTGATTTTATTACACGATATAAAGTCCTGGATGACCACTCAATATATTTGTATCTTGAGGATGAGAGTCATATATCGAGAGTAATTGAAATATTGGTAAATTATGGCGCCAAGATAAAAGAGGTTAAATCCATTAAGCCTAGGTTAGAAGATGTTTACCTAGAATTGCTGCGTGATAAGGAATGAGACTGGAAAAAGCCCTATTAGTCACTAAAAAGGATTGGGAGGAAGTCTTTCAAAGTAAAGTCACCCTATTATCCGTCATTCTACCTCTAATTATACCATTAGCGATTCCAGCGATTCTAATCGAGGTCTTTAAATATTCTGGCGGAACCTTCAAGAAATTTGTTTCTGTAGAGGAGCTTGATACAATAAGGAGGGTTTTACAGGGTGTAGAGGTCTTGAATCCAGACCAATTATTTATTTATATAATATGTGTCTTATTTATACCACTATTATTTATAATTTTTTCATTAGCATCCATATCCATGGTGACAGCGGATAGCTTTGCAGGAGAAAAGGAGAGGAAGACTATCGAGGCATTATTAGCCTCTCCACTTACAGATCTCGAACTGTTCATAGGTAAATTGTTTGCATCATATATTCCCTCCATAGCACTCACATATATTTTTTTCATCATTACAGTAGTTGTGGTTAATGTTAGTACCATAGATATTTTTGGTCATATTTGGTATCCGCCCCTAGTGGTGGATATAGCAGTATTTTTGATAGCGCCTCTATACGCTTTTTTAGGCATGACTCTAGTTATATGGGGCTCTAGCAGAGTATCTACCGTTAGAGATGCAAGTAACTTTGCAGGTATATTAATCATTCCCGTCCTTATCTTTATAATAAGTATTATGGTCGGCACTATAGTCATTAATTATCTATACTTATTACTAGTGGCTATAATTTTATTTTTACTTGATATAGCTGCATTCTACATCTCCTATAAAACATTTGACAGAGAGAGACTAATTACTAGTATATAAAATATATTAGTTTCATTAGGTCCTAGATTCCATCAGTAAAATCTATCT
>WAJV01000098.1 GCA_015523725.1 Candidatus Geothermarchaeota archaeon | reverse complement strand
GAGAATGGGTTTGGTGACGTTGAGCTAAGGCTGCATGGCATGTATCCATCGGGCTATACTAAACCCGATGAGGATATTATCAAGGCCACTGTTAAGGCTGCTGAGAGGGTCTATAGACATACGCCGCATTTAAGCCCCATATCAGCTGGCTCCGGCCCAATTTACTGGTTCACCAATTACTTAGGTATACCGATGACCGGTGCTGGAGTTGGATACTACGGCTCCAACACTCATTCACCAAATGAGAATATAAGGGTTAATGACTTCGTCATGAGTATGAAGCATGTGGCAAATTTGTTCATAGAATTCGCTAGAAATACTTAAAAATATACATTTTTTTAACGTTGTTATAGTAAAACGTGGATTATAACACATGTATTAGAAAAAAATTTTTATTTATTATACTTACATATAGTATTTTGCCTTAAATCTTTTGGGTGATGCTATGTCCCGTAAGATGGTGGGCTTACTCATACCGCTCCTTGCATTGCTACTGATAATGTCTACACCTGCATTCCTAAAGCTTGCCACCCCAGTTAGAGCGCAACAGTATGGTGGTACATTAAAAATTGCTTTACCTTCTGAGCCCAATACTTTCAACTGGTTCGCAGCTGGTTCAACTTGGAGTTTAGATGTATTGTATCCAAGTTATGATAGATTGTTTAGGTGGAAGAATGGCACATTGGTTCCTGAGTTGGCTAAGGAATTCAGCGTCTCACCAGACGGCCTAACATATACAATAACAATCTATAATAATGTAACATTCCAAGATGGTAAGCCGCTTACGGCTGAGGATGTGGCCTTCACAGTAAATGTCTTGGCTCAACAGGACTGGACCTACTATCATGGTTACTTCAAGTCTGTAGATCATGCTGAGGCAGTTGATACATACACGGTAAAGATCTTTATGAAGGAATTAGATGTAGGCTTCCAGGCCCTTGGTCTAGCTGTCATGAATATAATGCCCAAACATATATGGGAGCCTTTGCTACAAGAACATGGAGACCAATTGGCTGTTTATAATCCGAAGATTCCTGATGAGGTTGTGGGTAGTGGTCCATTCCAGATAGTAGAATATGTACCAGGTCAGTTTGTGAGATATAAGGCTTTCGATAATTATTGGATGGGTAGACCCTATGCAGATGAGTTAATTGTTAATTTCATTACCGAGGCATCGACAGCAATATTGGCGGTTCAGAAAGGGGAGATAGACGCATATGTGGGCTGGGTAACCCCGGAGGTTGTTCCCACCTTATTATCTACTGAGGGCGTCGGTATACACATTTACCAAAGTTCAACGTTTTACCATTGGGGCTTCATCAATACAAGGTGGCCATTTAACATAACGGATTTCAGGAGGGCTATGGCGTATTGTGTTAATAAGCAGGAGATAGTTGATACCGTATTATCTGGTTGGGGTATTCCAGGTAGTTGGGGAGTTGTGATGCCCTTCGGCCCCAATGCACAATGGTATAACCCGAATGTTGAGAATAAATATACCTTTAACTTAAGTAAGGCAGCGGAGATCTTGGATAAGCTTGGTTTCAAGGATGTTGATGGTGATGGTTGGAGGGAGGCTCCCAATGGCTCTGATTTCTCTTTCGAGATATATCCGCCGCACTATGATATTATTCGTATTAGGGCTGCTCAGATGATTTCGGATTGGTTGTCCCAGATACCTGGAGGAGGAATCAAGGCGATTGTTAGGGTCTTAGAGTGGAAGACTGTTTGGCCGATGATAAAGAAGGCTCAGGTGGATACATATTTATTGGGTTCTGGACCTGGTAATGATATATCATGGCTTTATAGAAGGTTCCACACCCGGGAGACTGGTGGTACTGGTAATTGGGCTCACTACAGTAATCCGGAGGTCGATAATTTAACTGAGGCTTTGAAGACAACGCTTGATCCTGAGAAAAGGAAACAGATAGCTTGGAGGATACAGGAGATTCTGGCGGACGAGGTTCCAATCATTGTACTATATTATCGTAAGTTCCCCCAGCCCTATAGAATAGATAAGTGGGAGGGTTGGTATAGGCCCCTGACAGGAGGTATCTTCAATATTTGGACATTAAGGGAGGTACATTTGAGGACAACCGCTCCCCCGACGAGTCCAACTCCGCCTCCAACTTCCCCGACACCTCCACCTACATCTCCTTCTCCGCCACCAACTGGTCCCAGTCCAACCTCGCCTTCACCGACTCAGCCGGGAGGCGGGGCCGCTAATACACAGTTCCTAGTGATGCTTGCAATTATCATCGTACTAGTTATAATTATTATTGTCTTGCTTGTTAGGAGGAGGTCGCCAGTCTGATGAGGAGGGTGCTGGTAAGGAGGGCTATTACATCCCTCATCACCTTTTTTATCGCGATATCCCTTGTCTTCGTCATATCTAGATTGACCGGGGATCCATTGTCTGAATTGATTGAGAATCCTGAGGTTGCTCCTGAAACCGTTGAGGCTCTTAGGAGGGCTTTTGGTCTGGATAAGCCTTTATATGTTCAATATATTAATTTTATTCAATCGACTCTTGTTGGTCAACTGGGTTACTCTATTAATTATAAACGGCCTGTATTTGATGTTATAATGGAGAAGCTTCCATATACAATTGCTTTATTGATTCCAGCTATTACATTATCCAATTATTTCGCGTATAGACTTGGTGTAGAGAGTGGTTGGAGGAGGGGTAAGAAGTTCGATATTAGCATAACATCGGTATCCCTATTTATAAGGGCTACTCCTCATTTTTGGTTGGCTATTGTCTTACTATATATCTTTGGTGTGTGGCTTGGGATATTTCCTATATTCGGGGCTGTAACGGCTGGGGCAGAATATGCAAGTATATGGGATTGGTTAAAGGACTATCTATGGCATTATTTTCTACCGGTCTCAGTTATTGTTATTAGGGCAACTGGGGCTATGTTTCTATATATTAGAAACAGTTTAGTGGAGACTCTCGGTGAAGATTATATTACGACTGCTGTAGCTAAGGGGCTGCCGGAGAAGATCGTCCTATATAAACATGCTGCTAGAAATGCGTTATTGCCAGCGGTAACTGTTATGGGCCTTAGATACGCCTTTATAATTGATGGCGCGGTTTTGACTGAGACAGTATTTTCTTATCCCGGTACTGGTAGATTGGTTTATGAAGCTATCGTATATAGGGACTTCTTCCTCCTACAAGGCGCTGTAATTATTTTGACTACTAGTGTGATTTTTGTGAACTTCATTATAGACTTGATCTATTTGTATCTAGATCCTAGGGTGAGGTATAGGTGACTGAGACCGTAGAAGTTGGCCGTAAGGAGGTTATTTTAAAGCGGACTCGGTGGGGAAGAATCAAAGATAGTTTGAATGAGTTTTGGCTAGTATTTAGTAATAATACGTCAGCCTTAGTCGGCTTAGCTATATTCAGTGTAATATTGATGGTCGCTGTATTCGCTCCGTTTATTGCACCTTATGATCCATATGTCAAGACGGGGATGCCTTTCGAGGCGCCGTCCGATGCTCATTTGCTTGGTACCAATGACGTTGGTGAGGACATCTTAAGTGAATTGATTTATGGAGCTAGAATATCTTTATTGATCGGATTTGTCGCCGCCGTAGTAGCTACTCTTATTGGGGGAGTATTGGGTTTATTATCTGGGTATTATGGAGGAGTGGTTGACGAGGTCATTATGAGGTTTACAGATGTTTGGTTAGCATTTCCTGGCCTCTTATTCACAATATTTTTGGCGGCTGTTCTGGTTAGGACACCAATTGGTGGAAGAATTATATATACTGTTATCATCGCTATCGCCCTGAACTCATGGTCGGGAGTAGCTAGGTTAGTTAGGTCTGTTACGTTAAAGGTTAAGGAAATGCCTTTTGTGGAGGCGGCGAGAGCAGCTGGCGCGAGTAACTTTAAGATAATATTTAGGCACATCCTCCCGAATGCATCTCCCATTCTATTGGTGTCAGTATTAACTAGGATAGATTCAGCTATGTTGACTGAGGCGTCATTATCATTCCTAGGTATTGGAGATCCTACTGTAAAGAGTTGGGGAATGATTATTCATTATGCCATGATTAGGAATGCGATCGTTACTGGTAGGTGGTGGTGGTTCATTCCACCTGGATTAATGATATCAATTACGGTTTTGAGTATAATATTGATTAGCATCGGTTTGGAGGAGTATATTAATCCTAGGATTAGGAGAGGCTTCTAGCCATATCTTTTATTTTTTGATTTAGCTAATAATATTTTTATAGTGTATAAGAGGTGATTATCTTGGTTGAGAAGTTTGGGGACCTAATATATACGCCTGAAGAAGCCTCGGGAGAAGCTATATCTAAAGTTGAGACCCATACCCCCAAGATAGAGTGTCCAGATAAAGTCAGGGCTGGCGAAGAATTTACAGTAAGTATAAGAGTAGGCCCACACCCCAATACTGTACAGCATAGCATCAGATATATAGAGGTATTCTTTAAGGAGGATGGGCGTGTATTTAATCCGATTACGTTGGCTAAGGTTGAGCTTGCACCCGAATATGCCGAGCCCATTGTGACTCTATCTTTGAAGCTGAGGAGGAGTGGAGTATTATATGTAGTTGAGTACTGTAATCTCCATGGATTGTGGGAGGCTAGGAAAGCCATTACTGTCGAATAAATAGCTAATATCTACTAAATAATTTTTTTAATAATTCCTGTAGTATTGGTTGATACTCATAGATTATTAATAATAGTAGGAGTATTAATGTGATTTGGAATATTCTCTCTCCGATTCCTCCAGTGGTTATCCTCCATTTTATGTGGAACCTAGATTTACCTGTTATTCTTTCGTCTCCATAGGGCCAGAGCCAATATATCCCAGTCTTTGTTAAGCTATCTAGTAGTAGGTGGCTTATAAATCCGGCTGAAAATCCTATTAGAAGTAGGTAATTATATGATGTGTATAAGTATATGACTAGGTCTATTGCTAATAACGCCCATATGTTATGCAGAATTGTTCTGTGGAATCCCCTTCCTCCAAATGCTCTCTTCCAATATTTCCTTATGATGCTTCGGCGGGATATCCATTCCTTATCTATTAGCCAATCAATGTCTGGGATTAATGATGAGGCTGCAGATAGGAATGCATATTGGGGCGCTAATCCATTGTAGTATAGTATGAAACCAAATATTAAGCCCATTATTAGATGTGTGGTTTTCTCCATCGATTATACCTCTATTGTCTTCAATAGTCTGGATAGAATGATTCCCCCGATTCCATATAGAATTATTACGAATAGTGTTAGGTAGATTGTTTCTTGGATATGCATTATTATTGAGTCTCCATAGAGTAATATTTCTCTAACTACGTTTAATGCATATGTCATCGGTATATAGTTAGATAAGCTTCTTAAGTAGCTTGGCAACATCTCGAGTGGGAACCATATCCCTATAAACCATTGTAGGAATATTCCTATTATTATTGCGAATCCCTGTGCCCCCTCAGTCGTCCTGAAGATAGCTGATATTAAAAGGCCTATAACTATTCCGCTAAGGCTTCCGAGTACGACTATTATAATTAGGTCTGGTATATTTAGGTGTATCTTTGGTTGGAGGAGTGGAATGCCTATTGCTAGAACTAGGAACGTGTAAATAAGTGTATTGAATAATGCACTAAATGTTTTGCCGACTAATATCTCAATAGGTTTTAGTGGTGTCAATAGTAGTCTTTTTAATGTCCCTTCCTTCCTCTCATTAACTATCGATGCGGTGGCTGTGACCATTGAGGAGAATAGGAATCCATATCCTATGATTCCAGTTAATATGAACTCCTTATACTCCACTTTTTCGGTTCCTTTAACTGGTTTGAAGAGTGGTTTTAGGGTCTCTGCATATGCCCTCATATGCTCTATCATTGTTTTATTGAAGTTACCTACCCCCTCAATAAACTTTTCATAGATGCCTCGTGTTTTGTTATTGAATCCATCGATTATGCTTTTTATAATTCCTTTGGATATGTCGGCTATATTTGGGTCTGAATTATCTATATAAATATTTAGTATTGCTTGATATCCCGACGTTACGTTCCTCCCCAAGCCCTTTGGTATGATTATATATGCATCTAATTCATGTTGGGACAATTTCTGATATAGAGTCTCATTATTTTGTATCAATACTATATTTGTCACGTTGGTCTGATTGAATATGTCTATAATTGTATTCGAGATTTGTGTGTTATCTTGATCATATATTCCTACATTGATGACTATTGTATTGCCTCCCCCAAATATTGCTGTAAATAGAAGCATCAAAATAATTGGGAATGCTATATTCCAGAAAAGTACTTCTTTGGTCTTGAATAGCATCTTCATTTCATACTTTGCTATATAAAAAATCCTCTTCATTCACTTATCAACCTCCTGCCGGTTAGATTTATGAATACATCATCCAGTGATGGTTTCCTAACCTCGAATTTATCTACCCAAATCCCCTTGTTTTCGAGTAAATTCCTTATTTTAGGTATGTATTCTTCGTTTAGTCCGCTTAATTTAATCTCATCCTCTGATACTTTCTCGGGTTGATAATTTGATAACAACTCCATAGCATTATCTAAGTACCTGGTTTTAATCCTGAGTATGAGGGACTCCTCTCCACCATATTTTTTCTTCAACTCCTCTGGTGTACCGATAGATAGGATTTTCCCATTGTCTATGATGGCTATTCTACTACATAGTTCATCTGCTTCCTCCATGTAATGGGTTGTCAAGATTATTGTTTTGCCCTCTTCATTTAAACTCATTATTAGTTTCCAGAACTCTCTTCTTACATTTGGGTCTAGGCCAGTTGTTGGTTCATCCATTATCATTATCTTTGGGTCATGTATTAATGAGGTGGCTAGGGCAACCCTTCTTCTTTGCCCCCCAGATAATTTTGATACATCTTTTTTCAATATATTTTCATCGATCCCAAGGAAATTAATTATCTTGTTGAGTCTCTTCTTGAACTCTGAGGTCTTTACGCCATAGAGTCCCGCAAAGTATCGTAGATTATCCAGGCCAGATAGGTTGTCATATAGCAGATGTTCCTGCGGGACATAACCAATAATTTTTTTATTGAATTCTCTGCTAGATATCTCTCTACCAAAAATTTTTATTGTTCCAGAGTCTCTCCGCCTAAATCCTAATACTATCTCTATCAATGTTGTTTTACCCGCACCATTAGGACCTAATAAGCCAAATATCTCCCCTTCATCTATGGATAGAGTCACATTATCGAGGACCTTAGAACCATTATAGCTTTTACTAACATTTATAACCTCGAGTGCCTTCATTAATCGGATCCCCTATTGAGTAGCTGGTATATAGGTTATGATAATTCTATAAATAGTGGATTTTAATAAATATTAATGCTGAGCCGGTTTGGTTTATAAATATTGGAAGATATTATAGTTGTTATGAAGTGGGATACTGTTTTGGGGCCTGCGTATGCCCTATTAAAAATCTATTTGAATCCTGGTGAAGAAGTTACTAGTGAGGCTGGTGCTTTCGTAGCAGGTAAGGGTGATTATGAGATTAAGACCCATACAGGAGGTATCATGAGCGCGATAGCTAGGAAACTAGCTGGCGGTGAATCAATATTCCTAAATACCTTTAGGGCTAAGTCTTCTACGGAGCTATGGTTTGCTCCATCGCTTCCAGGCGATATTAAATATGTTGAGGTACATGGGGAACTGATAGTTCAGGATATGAGTTACCTCGTTTCTCATGGAGATACAAGGGTGACCGTTGCTTGGAGGGGCTTCAAGGGATTGTTGGCGGAAGGTGAACTAATTTGGCTTAAGATTGAGGGCGACGGTGGTGTATGGGTTAATAGCTATGGTGGAATCGAGGAGGTGCAGTTGAAACCTGGGGAGAAGATGATATTGGATAACTTCCATTTTGTAGCTATGGATCCTAGTGTAAAATATAAGATAAGGAAGTTTGGTGGTTTGAAGAG
>WAJV01000097.1 GCA_015523725.1 Candidatus Geothermarchaeota archaeon | reverse complement strand
CTGATATATTTAAGGTTAGGTCTAGACCTAGTGAGATTATGTTGACTACTAGTAGGGAGAGGGAGGAGAATAGGAATGATGTGAAGCCATAGAATATTAGCCGGATCTCATTTAGTTGGAATGTCTTGTAGATATCTCCTAGTGAATTGAATAGATACCATGTAAAGATTGTTAGTAATCCTCCGAATCCAGCTGATATGGCTAAAAATATTGTTGTGAATCCAGGCATTTACAAGGCACCATCAATAAATTAATTTATATATTATTGTTAATTACTACTAAAGTATGTATCTGAATTAAGTATTTATTTGCTTTATGCGTCGGGTGTTTCGCGGGCGGGTTGGTATGGATTCTAGGTATGATGCCAGTCTATTGATTGGTGCGAGTGAGATTCCAAGGACATATGTAAGGTTTTTGGAGGATGTGGGTAGGAAGATCCTTAGGAGTTTGAATAAGGTTTTGTCTAGGCTAGATTTGGATGATGATTTGCTTAAGAAGGCTGTTAATCATCTGGTTGGTAGGGGGAAGTTGGTTAGGGGGATATTTGGCTATATTTTGGGTGTTTCTTTAGGGGGTGATGAGGATAAAGTTTTATTGGTATCGACGACTGCTGAGCTTTATCATACGGCTAGCCTAATTCATGATGATATTATTGATGATTCTAGTTTTCGGCGTGGTCTTCCAACGGTTCATCGGCAGTATGGTTTGAATAGGGCTATTATAGCTGGGGATTTATTGATAATTTATCCTAATTACCTATTGTCGAGTTTGGGGGGTGATGTTATAAGAATTTTTGCGGAGGCTGGGATAAATTTATGTGATGGTGAGGCTCTCGAACTAAATTATCTTGGTAGGATAGATGATGTAGATTTAGATATTTATAATAGGATTGTCTATAAGAAGACTGCTGTTCTTTTTGAGAAGGTTTTGGAGGCTATCGGTGTTGTAGCTAGGAGAAATGATTTGATCCCCATGCTAAAGAATCTTGGAAAGTATTTAGGTATGGCTTTCCAGTATCGGGATGATATGTTGGATTTTGTGGGGGATCCAAATATTATGGGTAAGCCCAGCCGTATGGATGTTGGTAAGCCTAATTTGATTGCGGTGCTTACGAATAATTATAATATGGATGTTGATGAGGCTTTGGATTATTCTTATAAGCTGGTTTCTAGGTATGTCGCTAAGTCTCAGGCTATTGTTAATGATATTCCTGTGGGTCCATTTCATAAAGAGATTTTAAATTTACTTATTGATAAGCTGGGGGAGAGGACTGGTTAGTATGGTTAGCTTATTGGATTCTATTGTATATAGCGTTATTGTAGTGTCTTTTTTACATATTGTAGCTGTGCTTAAGTATAGTTATAAGCGGAGGTTTATTGAGAGGATTCTTTTAACTATTGAATCATTACTCGTTTTTGCTGAGTTATTTAGTTATGGATATATGTTTATTATTGGGAATTATTCCATTGAGGGAGTATTTGAGTATATGTATTCTTCTGCAAATTACATCCACATAATATCTTCTATATTATATAGTAATCCGTTTATTGTTCTTGCCTCTATACTAGTTGTATTTGTTTTGTTTAGTAGGTTTAGACTGGCTGGTTATATGGGTAGACCTGATTTTAGGAGGTTTATTTGGGGTGCATCTGCATATATTATTGTTCTCCATTTAATCATCTTGTCTAGGGGGATTTATGGAGTTAGGTCTTCAGCCTTGTTGAATGGGATGGGTGGATATATTTATCAGGATGAACCACTGCTAATACTTTTGTATTTATTGGTTATTTCCTCAATTTCACTCGGGATATATGCAGGTCTCTTAATATCTGCGAGTTGGGTTAGGAAGGTTGATAGGATACTTAGGTGGATAAGTTGGTTATCGGATTTATCGACTGGCCTCTTATTCACCTCATTTATTTTGAGGATATATATTATGCTTATTTTTGAGTCGGGTAAGACTCTTTTGGGAGTTAGGGCTATTGATATTATGCTTCTGGCGGGG
>WAJV01000096.1 GCA_015523725.1 Candidatus Geothermarchaeota archaeon | reverse complement strand
GAATATGCTGATCGTTATGTTAGTTTAGCTAGGGGCTTCTCTATGAAGTATAGGGTTAGGATTCCGGGTTTATATAAATTATTTATTTGTAAGGGTTGTAAGCGGGTTTTGAGGCCTGGGTCTACCGCTATCTTTAGGGTGAGGAATAAGCCTTCTCTACATATATATGTAAAGTGTCTTAGGTGTGGCCGGGTTTACCGTAAATTCCTTGGTTGAGTTTTTTGGGTCTTTTGTTTCTGTGACGTATCCTTTATATTAATTGTTTCCTTAATAATTATGTTAGGTTTCTGAAATGTATGAGGAGTTGGCGTTGCTGGCCGGTTCAGGCATAGCGTCTATGTCCCTTATACTTATCTCTATATATAAATTCGATAGGGATATTAAGAAGAGTTTAAACGTTGGTGTTGAGGATAGGGATTTGGTTTATAGGAGGGGATCAAGTTATATTACGAGGAAGAGGGAGCTTGAGTATATGAGGGATGTTCTTCAGGAGGCTATTGCAAGAATTTATAGGGAGTTTGAGGAAGGGAGTATAAGTGCTGAGGATAAGGATTTGTTGGTCGCTAAGTTTAGGGTTAAGCTTGATGAGGTTGAGAAGGAGCTTAAAGAGATATCTGTCTATGCTGAGCTTGAGCAACTGGAGAATGAATATAATAAATTAGTTGTTGATTTTGAGAGGAGGAAGCGGGATTTGGAGGAGAGGATTAATAGGCTCCGGGAGCGGGTTAGAGTTGTTGAGGAGGTTAAGAAGGGCGGTGAGAAGAAGGAGGCTGTGAAGAAGAGGAGGGAGGAATTGAGTCTCAGTGAATTGATGAGTGAGCTTAGTGAGATGATTAAGAAGCTTGAGGAAGAGGAGTAGGGATGGGAGGCAATCTATTCTTGGATTTAGTGGTTCAATATGGATATTTAGGTATATTTATTGTTAGTTTGGTGAGTAATGGGAGTATTATATTACCCGTACCATATCTATTTGTTATTTATGGCTTGGGTACTACAAATTTATTTAACCCAATTCTCGTGGCTGTATCTGCTGGGGTTGGGGCTACCTTTGGCGAATTAACCCTTTATTTCTTATCTGCATTGGGTAGATATAAATTGCCTGAAGCGTATAGGGCTAGGGCTGAGAAGCTGAAGGTTTTGATAGATAGGTATGGTCCCTTTATTATATTTATATTTGCTTTGACCCCGCTTCCCGACGATCTTATATATCCTATCTTGGGTGTAGTGAGGTATAGTTTGGTTAAGACTTTTATAAGCTGTTTTCTTGGAAAGGCTTTATTGGCATTATTTATTTATTTGGCTGGTATATATTCAGCTGGTTTTGTGAGTGTATTCTTGGGCGGTGAATCTATATTGGCTAATGTGGTTGCAGTTGTGTTGGGCATTTTGTTGGCTATTATTTTGCTTAGGGTGGAGTGGGAGAAATATATTAATATTGAGGATCTAGCGGGTGGTGGTGCTTGATTATCGTTGGAACAGGCATAACTGGTGTGGGTAGGACGCATTATTTAAATGGAGTCGCCGAGTACTCTAGAGCAAGTGGTGTTGATGCTAGTGTGGTCGATATTGGTCCCAGGATGTTTGAGAAGGCTTCTAGTTTAAGGATTAAGATTCCTGGGGATAAGATACTTGATTTAGATACGACTACATTGAGATTCCTTAGGGCCACTGTCTTTGAGGAAATATCTGGTAATATTGATGATTATAGGGGGTTTGATAAAGATCTCATGATAAGCCTCCACATGAGTTTTAGATGGAATAAGGTTTTGATGCCTGCATTCGATTATTATTATTTGAATAGGGTGAAGCCCGATCTCTATTGTAGTTTAATCGACTCAGTGGGTAATATTATAAAGAGGATTGAGGATACGCCAGACTTGTCTCATTGGCGTGATAAACTTAGTGTTAAGGAGATTTTAATATGGCAGGATGAGGAGATGTTCACTACTGAGATAGTTGCTGATATATTGGGTTCACCCCATTACATGATCCCATCATCAGCCTCCCCATCGATTATGTACAATGTTGTTAATATGGTTGAGAAGCCGCTTAAAGCCGGTGATAGGCCTAAGATGTTGAAGGCCTATATAAGTTATCCGATGACTATGACCAAAGGGAATGTTGAGTTTGATGAGCAGCGTAGAGAGCTTGTTGAGAAGCTTAAGGAAGTCGGTGTAATTATTTTTGATCCAGCTATGATTGAGGATATGGTTCTATTGGATAGGGCGATGGAGGGTGAGGGTAGCACGGTCTATATCGAGGATTATGATGTATATTTATCGAGGGAAGAGATTCTTGATGCTGAGAAGTATATAATTGACCACACCATTCACCGTGATTATAAATTCATTGATCAGAGTGATATGATAATAGTATTTTACCCGATTAGAGAATTATCAGCTGGTGTTTTAAGTGAGATGATATATGCACATACCCATATGAAGAATGTATATGCTTTGTTTACCCAGGAGAGTATAAGTCCCTTCTTTCTAAATTATTCTACGAAAATATTTAGGGATATGGATTCACTGGTTGATTTCGTATCAAGCCTAGTTTATGAACGAGGATAATTTTAAGGTTCCTTGCACTGATAAAACATAATAGGGACCTATATTATTTGAGTTGATGCTTTTCCAGTTGGGATTGTGGATTATTAGAGTGATGATAAACAGCTTTTATATACCTAAGTTCTTGAGAATGTATTATTACATACTACTTATTTACTGAATAAATTGGTTGTGAATTAAAGTATACATAATTAAATCAATAATGGGGAAAAATTCTAATGTTGTTCACTTAATATACTTCTAGCGTCTGGTGAGGTTTGGAGTCTCTACTTAAACATTCTAATATTGATCTTTTACTTGCCTCCTTTTAACGCCTTTATTAATTTGCGCGTGGTATCTAGTATATTTCTAATAAAAGTTGCTTCGCTTCTTTTGTGCCTAGAGCAATTTTTATACTTATAGGAAGACCAACCTGATCCTCGTAACGCGTTGATTGCTCTTACCCATGATATCGCTTCTTCATCACTAATTTCCCCTGTATATCTATAATCATGCTTTTCGATATACTGGCTTATCTCCACTGATAATTCTTTAAATTTTTCCAATTGAAGCTCTTTCATCCTTTGCTTAAGGAGCGGCTTTATGTACTCTTGAACTCTAATAAAATGGTTATAACAGAGAATTGAATGCCGGTTATTTTTATAATGATTGAAAATATCTGTTGTCAGTAGCTTAGAAACAAAAGAGTAAATAATGAGTTCTTCATCTTTTTCTAACTCCTTACATATATAACATCTAACATCCAACCCAATTCCTTCTTCTATATTTTCAATATATTTATTCAACAAATCTTCAATTATTATAGCTGCCCCCGGTCCACTAAGAATAGGATTCTCCGATACTAGATCCACGATTCTTTTGAAATGATAACTACATAACCCATTCCCTTTTATAATTTCACGTCTTATATAAGAGTCGAGTACATGTTCATAAAGCAAATCCCATATCCTACCATATTCAAACTCTTCGATGCTATTACAAATAGGGCATCCACCTTTATCTATGGATCGGATAAGTGAAAAATATATCATATCCTTATGAGCATTATGATTTGCATTATGAGTTTTCATGTCACCACCTATATTGAAATAATTTAAACATTAACTCCACACTTCTTAAATATGCATACTATGAAATATTATTACTACATTTAAAGATTCAGTATGTGAATCATCATCAAACTCCAAAATTTTAAACCACTAAAAATCTATAAGTTAAATGCATGGTGAATTAAAGAGATAAATTATAATAAACTTAAAAATATTCTATCTAAATGATAGCAAAAATTCCGACACTTCAGCTCTAAACATTGGAGATATTTATGTAGAAAACTTCATCATCTATCTATATTAAACACATAAAGACCAGGGAATGATCTCAAATATATATGGAAATTCCTAAAAACTAAGGTGGTGGAGGCATTTTAATTATATTAAAAAGCGAAAATTTTGAGTAAAAAAGGCTATGACCCTGCAATTTTACTTGTAATAGAGCTGGTATCTGCAACCGAGCTTTATCTAGCTGTACTTAATTTACTCCATAAGGATCCTATATCTGCTACAGATTCCACATGAAATTTAGCTAGTGAAGGGCCGAAGTACGCCTTAATAGAAAAGGCTATATTAGGAAGGGAGGCCAAAGTATCCTCATCGGTTAAATAATCACTAACTGTCAATATGAAGGCCCGATGCTTATTTGCAATCCATCTTAATACTGCTCGGTGTTTATTTATATTAGTGTTTTTGACTTCTAATACTTTACTCCCTTCTATGACACCTATATCAAGGTTAGAAATAAAGTTCGGAAGTATATTTTTTAATTCCTTTAGTCTCGCAGCAGCTAATTTAGTGTTGCATTTTCGATAATTGCCAGACAAGAAAGAAATCCCCTCTTCTATAAGTGATATTCTTTAAGCTTCCGCTTGTATGGTTTTTGCCACCTATCTTAATGGTTTTTTAATTTTGGGAAAGGATATGCCGAAGCCAAAATCTCTACAATGTCATTTAGACGCCCCGATCCAAATCGTATGTCTTAATTCCTTAAAGTGAATATCTCCAGTTAATATTTTTGCATTCTTTAGTCTTGACACTGCTAATATCACAGCATCAACTAGACTTGGCTTACTATTTATACCCCACCTCTTCGCATGCTCCGTAAGGACACGGTATGATATGGCTGCCTCTAGACTCAATTCTAAATCAATATCAACGATTATAGAAACCTCACTAATAAATAGTAGTCTCCTCCGTATCTCCTTGATATCAACCCCCTCTCTCAAATACTTTCTAGCCAATTCAGCCAATACTATAGATGGCGTGTAGATGGCAGAGGCATTCTTTAGATAGTTTTTAACCACCTCACCCGACTCTGAACCTAGGAAATATTCGACCCATGCGTATGAATCAACAACAACATCATATATCTCTGTCTTCAAGTCTATCCTCCTCAGTGAATTCACTCAATTTCCCTTTATCTATGCCAAAATACTCATCCAGAAGCCTTGAACGGTAGAACTGGAGTAACCTCACTATGGCCTCATCAAGACTCCCAGCATGGACCCTCTTACTAAATGATTTAAGCATCTCCAAGGTTTTCTGACGTATCCGTATACTTGTAGACTGCATACAAACCACAATAAATATACTACTTTATCAAATATAAAGGCACATATTTATGGTTTAAATTTAGTATAAAGGCTCTACTAGTGCCAAATATTCTGTGGGGCTAATGGAGCTATTTTTGTATTACTTATATTTAGGTATTACCTAATAATGTGTATGGTGATAAAATGGGTTTTACTAGAGTTACTAAAAAGGGTCAAGTGACGATACCTAAAAAATTAAGGGACAGACTCAATATTAAAGAGGGTGACTTGGTGGAGGTCTCTTTAAAGGGCAACTACATTATAATCAAAAAGGCAGTTAGACCCACAGATAGGCTTCTGGGATTAGCTGAGGAATTAAGATTAAAGCATAACCTATCATCTGTTGAGCTTGTTAGGGAGATGAGGACGGAGGATGAGGAGGAAATATGAAGATATTGGTGGACAGCAATATTTTTCTAACTCTTATATTAAAGGATAGGGGATGGAGTGATGTTAAAACTTTTCTGGATTCAATTTATGATAGGGGAGATAGAATCTACATGTCTATAATTCAGTTAAATGAGATCCTAACCCCATTATATAGATATGGGTTAGATGATAAGATTGATGTGATTAAGGGGGAGTTTTCAAAATTCAAGATAAAATTTGTGAATGTTGATAGGAAGATATCGGAGTTAGCGGCGATATACAGAGGTAGATACAAAACCATTGAGAATAGATGGTTATCCCTCGCCGATGCCCTAATATTGGCCACAGCGGTAGTATCTGAAGTTGAAACATTATACACAATCGACATAGACTTTATAAATATAGATTTATTAAATATTTCTAGTCCTATAGGAACTATTGAAAAATGGATATTAAAATATGGTACAGAACGTCAGCGGAGACTATTAAAAGAGAAGAGCATGTAACGGAAAGAGTAGCTCTATTAAATCCCTGTATATAAGATCTGTTCTTGGGAATTTAACTAGCATCACCCACCTCTAATTTTATTTCTCATATCAATCAAGAATATATAATGATGTCTCCTAGGAATCAAGATATGCAAAAAATAGAAAGATAAGCTGGAAATACATTTTAAAATTATAATGGTAGGTTAAAAAAATGCTCCGGCCGGGATTTGAACCCGGAATCACCAGCTCGAAAAACTCTTAAGAATGAGGAGGATGTTAAAGCCTTCTTTTGTAATATATTATGGTAATTTATAGTGGATAAAATAACTATTAAAACTACGTAAATGGATATGGTGTGTATATTCCACTAGTTTTCCATAGTAATTCATCTGTATTTATAGTTGTATTTGTATACCTCCATCTAACAGAATCATCCGAACTTATATACTTATCAACGTTATTGTAATTTATACCTCCAATACCATAGAAGTTATTGCCTATATAAGTAATATATGACTGATCATGCTGTACTGAATACCCAGGAAGATATGTCCATTGACCTGTATTTAAATCAAAATATCCTATCTCATAATTCTGTATATCCCATTTATCTCTCTCTCCTATTTGCATAGAAGCTTCTACTCCAAACTGTAAAAATTTCATTTTTACACTCGATTTATATTGGTTCCCTATTATAAATACATTATCATCAGTATCTATTCCTGCTGTTATAATTTTTACAACTGGATAATTATTTATATAACTTGAAAAAGTATCATAAATATAGATTGCATACTCTGCCACTCCATCGGTAATGCCAAATATCTCTAAATACCATGTAATATAGTTATAATCTCCGGAATTTACATATTCATACCATTTTTCAGTACTTCCATACCAAATCTGTGGAACACATATCACGCTACCATTCCTAAAAACAAATAACCCTGATTGGTAAACATATCCACTAACACTAGGATTCCCACCTGCTACTGACAATACTAATGAGATCCATTCATTTTCTGGAATTATATTAGTGAACATAATAGGGAAATTTGTTCCCATAATAACATGGGAAGTTGTTATCGTGTCTCCACTGAAATATCCGCCTACATATGGATGCTGGGCATAAATATCTATGATAGTTGTATTTGATAAGGATAATATTAGAGTTATGATAAATACTACGATATAACTTTTAATTCTCCATTTCATGGTCGCACCCGAATTCCTACTGAATATATATAGATATACTTGTATGGTTTGGACTCAATAGCGTTATTTGCAGGGGTATATGCATGTATATCTATTATAGGCATATCTTTACGATCAAATACCAGAATGTTATATTTTACTGCATCAACAAGCTCTTTTGTAAAATTTATATATAGATATACTGTTACACTCTGATTCTCACTAACTAAAATCTTATTCGGCTTAATAGATAAATAGTCTTCAATACGAATATATCCATTTCTACTAGGTATCAATGTTGAAGACTTATTAAAGTCAAATATAATTTCTAGGGAATGGGGAGCTGGATCCCTTCTAGCAGCATATTTAACATACAATTTTAATTTAACTAATCCAAGACTAACATTATGGATATATATGGCATTAGTCTCAGGTTTTATAATTACTATTCCATCACCATACCTCTCTTTAAATCCCTCCCACGGAGAAGCTATAAGTGGAATATTCTTTACTACAATTTTCTCCTTAGGTCTTAAATAATTTAACATCAAAACAGGGATTAGGATCACTATAATTATACCGACAAAAAGTAGGATTTTTTTATATTCAACATCTTTTTTAACCATATATAATAATATCTTTAATAAAAAAATATTTAAGATTTTATATATATTAAAAAATAACTTATATCCAAAGATTTAAATTTAAAATATTAAAAACTAATATCTCCACATCGTTCTAGCTTTCCTATAGCTATGAAGACAGCTACTTAAGTTTGACATGCTTATCTCAAACGTCGAGTAAGAGGTCAGAAGCCATATCGACCTTCAAGTCTCTTCAATATCTCGACTTGGGTTTCATCATCGATCCCATCTAAGTTGGCACGGGTTTTCATAACTTTAATCACCATAAAAATCAGATTTTGGTTTATAAATCCCCATTTCCTCATAAAAGATATGCAGAAATGCATCCCGAAAATGGGTAAATGAGAAGCATCCAAAAAAATATATAAACAAGAAATAATCTATATACACAAAACACTACAAAAATTAAAAAACATAAAAAATATAAAAATGGTGCTCCGGCCGGGATTTAAACCCGGGATCACCGGCTCGAGAGACCAGACATTAATAAACCTCGTTTCCCGAATATTGGGATTTTGGGAAACAATAAATATAAGATGATAAGCAACCTCGACTAACAACCTCGATTATAGAAAACATATCAATTGGTGGAAACATTATCTAAAGTGTTATAATTTTATTAGAGACGACAATAGGATACGGGCCCTATTGTTGGATTTTATTTTGTTAATGTTATTAATATTCTATATTTTGGTTTTATCTAGCTACACTTAGTTCACCCAATAGGTTCTTACGTCCGTTATGGATCCCATGGATTTGGCTGAGGATCAGCCGGAAACCAACCTTGATAGAAGAGGCTTTATCGGGATGTGCGATAAGATATGTGGGTTTAAGGGTCTCATAAGCGTTTGAATTTAGTGAGTCTCATATTTATTGAAGTAGATTACACTGAGTGTAGTATTATATCCTAATTAAGGGCTTGTCATAGTGGCTTTTTCACTGCTACATAAAATGAGGGAAACCATATTGTTATATTACACTTACGATGATTTTTAATTATCATTTATAAATAATAATTGATTATTAATATTTTATGACAACTACTATCCCCTTATCT
>WAJV01000095.1 GCA_015523725.1 Candidatus Geothermarchaeota archaeon | reverse complement strand
TCCACAATGGATGGACCAAATACATCCATAGAGAGATATTAAAAGGCCTCCTACCAGATGAAGTAAGGCTCAGGAGGACAAAGATAGGGTTCGAGGTGCCCGAGGCCAGGTGGCTAAGAGAATTATATAACGATATAATCAACATATTCAGCGACTCCATATTAGCCCAGGAAGGCATATTGGATAAGGACACCCTCCTAAATAAATTCAGGGAGTTCAAGGAAGGGAAACTGGGTGATGAATATGCCAGGGTATTCTGGAGAATACTCTTCCTAGAGAAATGGTATAGAATATATATAACTGGAGGCCAATAGCTAATTAAGTCAATTCACCCAAGAAACTACTCCCCCTCAAACCCCCTACACCATCCAAGGAGACACCGTAATAATCGGCAATCATTGGGAATACATCATATATAGATAAATCCCTATATAGTCCCTTAACCCTCAATCCACCCGCCTTAAAAATATATATCCCATGATAATCGTGTACCGAGTCATCAGGCCCCGTATCATTCTCAGGCAGATAATAATTATCATAGCCTAATGTACCAGCAGCCCTCCAATATAGATCATCAAAATAGACCATTAAATCAGGTGGATTGCCATTAACCCTACTATATAAATCACCCGGAACATAAACCCTATTCCTCCACTCCTCCCCATTTGGCCCACGAATAGAAGTAATCTCACGAGCCAAATCCCTAAGGAAATCTGGATACTCCTCTCTACCTATAATACCCATCCTCTCCCTCCCCTCCAAATTAAGAAAGACCCTTGAGTAATAGCCACCCCAACCCCAAACATAAGTCCTCCTCCAATCAACATCGGCCTCACTAATCCTAGTCCCAGGCTCAACATCGCCCCTCAGCGATAAATAGCCCTTCTCAATCAACCAATCATTAATGGCGAAAGCACCCTTCATATACTTAGCCCCATGATCAGATACGACCAATAATGCAGTATCATCGTTCAGACGATTGAGAAGCCTCCCCAGCCACTCATCCATCAACCTATAATAATTTAATATAGCGTCTCCAAACAAATCATGACTAGTATACCTAGGGTGCTCCTCATCAAAATACTTCCAGAAAGCATGCTGAACCCTATCAACACCAATCTCCATATAAATAAACAAGTCCCATGGCTTAGTATCCACCAGATAATCGATAACCTTGAGACGATTAATGGTCATATCAATCAATTCCCTATAAACAGCCTCCCTATCCTCCCTCCTAAACACCACATCAAAAACATAATTATCGACCAGCGAGAGAACCTCATCCCTGAGACTAGGTGGATAAGTAAATCTAGACTTAATACTCGGCGTCAAGAAACCAGATATCATCCAACCATTCAACGGCTTCGGGGGATAGGTAGGTGGAACACCGACAACCACCGATTTATACCCCGACCTAGCCAACAACTCCCAAACCTTCAAATAACCAACATCCCTACTCGATGGAATCTTAAACTCATTATACTCCCCATCAACCCTATTCCTAAACCCATATATACCCAACTCACCAGGCGTCCTACCAGTAAACATAACCATCCAAGCCGGGACAGTTATCGGCGGATCACAACTCCTCAACCTACCATAGACAGAAGCCTCCAACAACCTCCTAAAATTGGGGAGCCTATCAATAAACCTATCAAATAATAGTGATGGAGGAGCCGCATCCAAACCAAGTACAAACAATCTCTTACCCAATATAAAACCACCTCATAAATAACCACCACTCCTCAAATAATCCAATATCCTATCCACACACTCATCAACACCCAATATAGATGTATCGATAACAACCTCCGGATTCAAAGGCTCCTCATATGGATCATCCAACCCAGTCATATGCTTAATCTCACCAGCCAAGGCCCTCTTATAAAGCCCCTTAGGATCACGCTCAATACAAACCTCCAACGGACACTTAACATACACCTCAACAAAATCACCAATAAGCTCCCTAGCCCTATCCCTAACATCCCTATAAGGCGATACAAAAGCGGCGACAACTACAACACCATTCCTAGCCAACAAATGTGAGACATATGCAACCCTAGTCAAATGCCTAACCCTATCCTCCCTAGTAAAACCAGCCTCAGGGCTAAGCCAAGGCCTAACCAAGTCACCATCCAGATACTCAACCCTCCTACCAAGAGACCTAATCACATCAGCCAACCTCTTACCAATAGTTGATTTACCACTACCCGGTAAACCAGTCAACCAAACAACAAACCCCTTCTCCCGGCAACCCATGGAACCACCCCCTATACAAAGGGCTCAGGCTCAGACAACAATACTCTAGCCACCTCCGGACGAATAATATATGGAGGTATAGCCTCCCTATTCCTAATAGCGTTCCGCACATAAGTCCCGCTAAACCTCACCCTATCACCCTCATCATGGGGACAAATCTTCTCATGAACAATACCACCACAACGCCTACAATAAAAGAACTCCCTAAAGAATATCGGCGTAATCCCCAGATCAGGAAACTCCTTAAAAATTTCCTGGGCATCATAGGGACCATAAAAATTACCCACACCAGCGTGATCACGCCCAACAATAAAATGAGTACACCCAAAATTCTTCCTCATAATAGCATGGTGAATCGCCTCCCTAGGCCCAGCATACCTCATCTCATACCTAACAATACTCAATACAGCGGAGTCCCTAGGATAATAATGCCTAACCAACTCAGTATAAGCCTTCAATATCACCTCATCCCTAAAATCACCCTTCTTCTTCCTACCAATAACAGGATTAATAAATATCCCATCAACAAACGATAAAGCAGTCTTCTGAACATACTCATGCCCCATATGAGGAGCATTCCTAGTCTGAAAACCAACCACCGTCTTCCAACCACGCTCCCTAAACAAGACCCTAGTCTCAATCGGCCTAAGATAATATTTCTCATATGGATTTGGAGCCGGGTTAACCAACTCTATCCTACCACCAACCAATAAATCACCCATCTCCCTATAAACATTATAAACCCCAGGATGAGCCAAATCCCTAGTCCCAAAAACCCTCTCAGCATAATAATCCTTATCATATTTATAAATATCCTCAACCTGCATAACAGCAACAGGAGTCTCCCCATAAATCAGTAAAACCTCATCACCAACACCGAATGAGAGATCCCTCCCATCTAGAGATACTACTATAGGAATAGTCCAAGGAATATCATTAGATAACCTCATATCAGATAAGACATGATCCAAGTCATCGGAGACCATGAAACCATCCAATGGACTATATACGCCGAAACCGATATTCTCGGCATCATAAGCCTCCCTAACACCAACCTTAACCCAGGGATACTCCTCCATCGAAGATAAGATATTCTCCCGCCTATTATCACTAACCACCCTATAGATAAGTCTACCACCATGGGGCTTAGACACCATAATAACCACCTAATACCGACTTATATATACCCCAGTGCCTTCAACCTCTTCTTAATCTCCTCCAAGTCCTGCTCACTGAAAGGCTCCTCATACTTCTCAGCCTCATGCATAGCAACAACCTCCCTCAAAACATAGGTGACATAATCCGAAACAGACTTGAAACCAGTCTCCTCAACAAGCCTCTTAATCCTATTATACAAAGACCGTGGTATAGAGACCGTCGTATATTTGCTGGTCGACATGGTTTAATTATATATAATTAAAAACTAATAAACTTTAATGAATATCAGACCCATATTATATATTAAATAATCCATGTATGTGGTGGGTTCGATGGATAAGGTTAAGATAGAGATATCAAAGGAGGCTTATGACCTACTGAAAAAGACCGTGGATGAGAGCCAGGGGGAATTCAGTAGCGTCGAGGAATTACTAGAATTCATAATTAAAGAGGCCTTGGGCGAGGAGGAGGAAACAGTCTACACACCAGAGGAGGAAGAGGAGATTAAGAAGAGGCTCAGGAGCCTAGGCTACCTCTAACCCTATTATCTATAATCTTCAATGAAAACGCGTCGAAGACGACGTCGGCCTCACTTGGGTCAAGCCACTTAAAGCCCAAACCCTCCACATCACTAGGCACTAGATTCTCATCATAAACATAGACGTCTAGACCCATCTCCAACAGCCTCTTAACAAGCTCGACATTCCTACTTCCACTCAATATAGCAACACCCGGCTTGAAGGCCAGTCCCTTAACACAGACCTTGACATCATTATCATCACCATTCCCCACGACCTCCAGAATCCTCCTGGCCCAGTAATCAACCATCCCATCATTAATCTCCCTAGACTCCAACAATAACCTTACCAAGTCCTCCCTACCACGACTCATAAACTCCTTTATAACAAACCAGGGATAGACTGGAATACAGTGCCCCCCTACCCCAGTGGATGGGAGTAGAATATGTGTGTGCTTATGATGATTAGCGTGGGTCCTGGCCTCATAAAAATCGATGCCCAACTCCCTAGTCATCATATAGAATAGGTTAGCCAATGCGATATTGACATCCCTATAAATACCCTCCATCAACTTAGTGAACTCAGCCACCCTAGCAGAAGATACTAGATGCACATCCCCGATAAACATTTTATAGACCCTATATGCATACTCACCACTAGCCTCATCCACCCCACCAACCACCTTAGGATAAGTCTCCAGAACCTCGAAGACACGGCCAGTAATTATCCTCTCAGGGGAGTGGGCCAAATAGAAGTCGCCTAGAACAAGGCCACTCTCCTCCTCCAACCATGATCGAACCAGATTCTCCGTAGTCAATGGAGGAACGGTCGTCTCAACAACGACCAAGTCACCCTTCTTAAGAACCTTACCAACATCCCTTGTAGCAGCCTCCAAGAACCTAAAATCAGGATTATTATCCTCATCCAAACCCAATGGAACAATTATAATATATACATTTGCTTCAGATGCATCTTTATATGATGTTGATGCAACAAGTCTATCTCCACCATATCTCGAGACCAACTCACTCAATC
The DNA here is from genome assembly GCA_015523725.1 of Candidatus Geothermarchaeota archaeon. Taxonomy (GTDB): domain Archaea; phylum Thermoproteota; class Nitrososphaeria; order Geothermarchaeales; family JDFR-13; genus WAMZ01. Next base: position 1,155 of record WAJV01000095.1, on the reverse strand, counting down.
CAGGTTCATCGGGAAAAGGATTAACACCACTGTTAACCTTATCAACTATACTTTTATTAACATCAATCCCAAATACCTTGAAGCCCTTTGAAGCTATATAGGCGGCTATTGGTAGGCCGGCGCGCCCTAAACCAAATACAGAGAATACTAAATCCATCTTCAACAACCCTTTTTTAAATATGCATATCCTATTTAGAAGTTATTATGTATAAATAAATATAGTTATAACTTCTTCAACTCCATTAGATCCTCCTCACTCAACCTCCAACCCAATGCCCCACTAAACTCGACAACCCTATCAACCTTCTCAGTCTTGGGTATAGCAGTTACATACTGATGCGATATCAAGTAGTTTAGAGCCACCTGAACACTAGTCTTACCATACTTACGCCCAACCTCAACAAGCTTCCTATTTTTAACCACCATACCCCTCTCCAAAGGCGTATAAGCCTGAACAGTTATACTATTCCTAATCATATATGGAAGAACCTCATCCTCAATAGACCTATCCAATACACTATACCTAACCTGATTAACAACAACATCATACTTACTAAGACTCTCCAGAGCCTCCTCCAAATGCCTAACTCCAAAGTTACTGACCCCAATATATCTAGTATAACCCTTATCAGCCACACGCTCCATTATATGCATCATCCTAGAAACAGGTATATCCTCAACGGGCCAGTGAACCAAGATTAAATCAGCCTCCTTAACACCCAGACGCTTCAAGGATGCCTCAACAGCCTTAAAAACCATATACTCATCCCTAAACCTATCCGGCATTATCTTAGTAGTAATGAATATATTATCCCTACCAACCTTTTTAACGGCCCTCCCAACAACCTCCTCAGCAGACCCGCCGCCGTACATCTCGGCCGTATCAACCATATCAAGCCCAAGCTCAACAGCCTTAACAATAGCCTCAACCATCCTATCCCCATCCCTGATATTCCAAGTCCCAAGCCCTATAGCCGAGACCTTCTCACCGGTCTTACCCAAATCCTTCCTATCATTAGGGTCAATAAACATCCAAGACACCGGAAATCAAACATCCAACTAAATAATTAACAAACCATAAGCTATATTAATTCATTCTTAATTCTAAGAACAAAAGATATTTATATGTGATGAGTCAGAGACTTGTATCCTATG
>WAJV01000094.1 GCA_015523725.1 Candidatus Geothermarchaeota archaeon | reverse complement strand
TCTTTGGTCATCTTCCTATTTTCCTTTAGTGCTTTCTTGATATACCCAATCATTAGGAAGATATCATTAAGTAATAGAATCGATAGAAACCTAATCAATTTGATTGCTTTTTTATATTCTCTAAGCGCATCTGGAGCAGATATAGATGAGATATTTAATAGGATCGTCGAGAGTTTTGGGCGTGAAGATGCATTTCCCTTTGCACAATACTTACATTATCGTAATGTACTGGGTTGGGATGTGAGTAAGGCTCTTAAGAGGGTGGCTGAGAGGTGTCCAAATGACGAGTTGGCTAATATCTTCTCAATGATGAGTTACTCTGTCCTTGTGTCCGAGAACTATACGCCAGTTATCGAGAGTCTATATAATAGATTATTGGAGATCAGGAGGCTGGATTTCGAGAAGCGTGTTAATTCATTGGCGTTTCTCTCAGAAATATTTGTCTCATCTATGGTGGTGCTTCCCGTTATGGCCATCACAATATTAACTATTATTGCTATGGTGGGTAGCTCTATCTTCGGACTTGACCCAGCCTTAATGACCTCCCTAATAGTATATATGTTGATCCCAATGGCGGCTGTATTCATTATCGCCGCATCATATGGTGAATAGTTATGAATATATACAAGTATCGTTACGTCTTCTATATTTCAACCATACTGCTAGTCCCAATAAGTATAGTAGTTAGCTTAATTGTATATGGATATTCATTCAATAATTTATATCCAACCCAATATTACTTCATAATAGTTAACCATGATTTCAATAAAACACTGCTAACGATCCTAATTATATCTCTAACTCCTTTGGCAGTAGGTGAACATTTAATCTATAGGAGGATGCGGATGATTGATGACGACCTTCCATTCTTCCTCTCTACTCTTAGTGAGTCCCTTAAGTCCGGGTTAGATTTCATAGATGCATGGGAGATAGCTAGTGTGGGTAAGGGACCTGTTAGGGACGCTGCTAGGAAGGCCCTCAGAAAGATTTATCTTGGAGTTGATTTCATGACTGCTATGGATATATTCTCGGATGAGTTGGCTACAAAAGGTGCTGAGAGGGTTGCATCCATAATCAAGGCGGCTTACCTAAGTGGTGGTAAACCGGTTGAAACATTGTCAATAGCGGCTAGAGCATATCAAGATTTAGATAGGTTTAGGAGGGATAGGCTGAATCGATTATCATCATTTACACTCGTATCTTATATGAGTCTAGCTATATTCCTCATAGCTGGATATATTTTAATCACATTGTTTTTCCCGGCGGCGAGCCAGCTACCGGCGCTGGGTATACAGGTTAATGTTCCACCTGTCTTTTATGAAGGAGCATTATTTTATGCAAGCCTAATTATCGGCGTATCCTCTACAATAGTCTCCAGCAAGTTGGCTACTGGAACTATTCGTCCCGGCATCAAACACATTTTTCTGAGTCTAGTAATAATATATATAGTCTTCTTCTACATATTGGAGAATAGATTATTGATAATTAAGGTCTAAATTATTGTCATAAAATCATTTAGATTACTTAGATTTTATATAGCTGGGAAGTCGGTATATAAAATACATCTCTTGTAGAATCCATCCTAATATATATTAGATTACCACTGTAATAGAATAGCCTATCACCTTCATAATACGGTGTAATTGGGAGCTCGGGCCCTACCATGCTCCAATTATTGGTCGATAATTTATATTCATAGATTGCTCCCCCTTTATCAACTATAAATATATGTGTACCATTATATGTGATTCCAACTACATAGGTTGACGGTGTTCTCGATAGATTGTCGATAAATGGTGACCCTAATAAATAACTGGTTATATTTATTCTTATGAACTGATCGTCACTATAACCCGGCAATAAATATATTGTGTCTCCCCCAATTACTTGGGCTACGGAGTATTTATCGATGCTAATTGGGAGATTTAATGGAGACGATATAAATGTCTTGGATGTTAAATTATAAATCCATATTTGATTGCTTCCCCCACCAGGAATATAAATTACCAAATCTTCAAACTTATCTAAATATAATAGATTAGATCCATATCTGGATGGAATGCCCATGCTAGTTAGATTTACAAGTGGGGTGAATCCATGACTTATTGGGTCGTAAATCATTAAATGTGTTGAGTTAGTCACGAATAATTGTTTAGTTGAATTTAAATATGTTATTCTGGAGTAATTGGGCCAGTTAAATGGAGCCATACCTATTGAGATCCAGCTACTATTGTCTAAGTCATAGAAGTATATGTCTCTGTAACCAACCCTAATTAAATATATTCCATGGTGGTAACCGTATTTATTCGCTGCTTGAAGGAGACCCAGATAGACTCTTGCTGAGCCATACCCATAGAATCTATAGTGAACCTTGATCTTTAGGGATGTACCAGAGTAATATTCACTTCTATTCCTTAGTTGAATAATCCATTTGAATTCATTCTTTGGAGTACTAGTGTAATTGGAATAGATATTGTCATATGTTGAGCTTGTCCAATTTAACATAGATATAGTTGTATTAACGAATCCTGGTGATTGTGTCGTGAAATTCATCTTCGAAACTAAATATCCATAGGTGTTTGTATTTGGAAATGATACAATAAATGTTATATCAGTAGACCCTGGTGTTCTAATATTCATATAATCTGTATAGTTGAATGTTCCATCATTGATGAATGGTCTAATCCTTACTTCAACATTATTGCTTTGAGTATTACTTGTTCTATTTAATCCGACCCAATACTCAACAAGTAGATAATATGTTGGAGGGATGGTTACAGGATATGTTAGTGTATATGTGCCTACTAAAGTGCCATTATACTTATCACCAGGTTGTCCCTTCGGAGCTAAATCTATAGGTATGTTGGCTAAGGCTATGTG